>DJRC01000002.1:1749-13116 GCA_002437735.1 Oscillospiraceae bacterium UBA6370
GTCGTTCTTGACAAAGCGGCTTCGGAGTGATATATTCAGAGTCAACAGGAACGGCTCACTTTGGACGGTGCAGGTCGCTCCCCCATACAAGTTTAGAGCTTGAAGGAAAGCCGCTGCCGTTTAGGTGGCGGTTATTTCTTTATGTACCCAAGGATACCGAAGATAACCGTAGCGAGGAGCAATAGAAGCGTCAGCACTTCCATCGTCGTCATGCGGTCACCCCCTTTCGGGGGAAACAACCTATTTCACATTCCTGCTGACGCGCACATCATACCACGCGCGCCGCGCTTTGTCAATTTGCCGCCTTCGGGCGGCTTTTACTATTTAGGGTAGGCCGGAGCTGCTCCCCGCTCTGCTCACTTGCTAGGTAGCCATTTTGTTGATCTCCTTTTCGTTTTATTCGGCGCCGTAAAACAGATCGTTGTAGCACCGATAGCGATATTTGATGCTGCCGGTATCAATGCCCCTGTTCGTTTCTTTGCACATTCTCTGCCACTCACCGCAGCAGTCTATTTCAGGGCAGCCGCAGCGATATATGCAATTCGGGACGAGTACATCAGAGAGCTCCGGTTCTACTTCATGTAGTGCCCGCTTGAAGTCCTCCGCATAGGCGCGGGTCTCCGGCGACGCCCGTCGGCAGAGACGCTTACGCATGGTGTCGATCAAAGCTTGTGCGTTTGCTTCCCCAGTAAAGTCCACCGGCGCATCCTGCGGGATGTTGTCGCGAAGAATGCCTGTGCGGTCCGAACGCTGAGAGCTGACGAAGCATTCCCACTTGTGGCGACTCCAGTGCGTGGCGATCCAGCTTTTAATGCTACGCCAGCTCCACTTAACGCGAATATCGCGGATCGGGCTGTGCTCAGCGATGAGAATATCCCGCCTGAAATCGCCGCACGGTTCATGCCCAAGCGGAGGCTTGGATACGGTAGCGCGGCAGTCGTCCACGACCTCCCTCCAATCGCCCTTGATTTTGAGGATAACGGTCTTAAAGTCTTCTGTCACCTGCGTCCTCACTTTCGATTCAATATCTCCTGCCGTCCTTTGTGGCGACCTTTTTTTGCCTGCATTGCAGCTAAGTCACAGGCATTCCGTTTACCTGGGGGATGATCACCACCTCCTGCCTGTTACGGTCTCGCCTGACGGTCAGGCGGCTCTTGTTATTTTCACGCAGAAGGCCCGCAGGAGCGCGCGCAGACGCGCGAGGAGCGAGCCGGCACGCTGAACCGCCGCGTCTTCCAACGCACGCAGGAGACGACTCTGCGCCGCCGCACGGTGCCTTCGCTGGCCCCATATCGGCGCAGTTATCAGCGCGCGATCCGGCGTCCGCTCCTGCCGCTTCCGATATCCGGAGGCGGTCGCCCTGCGTGCCGCGGCTCTGGCCCGCTCCGGGATCAGATCGTCTGCCGCGTGCTGCCGGTAGAGTGCGTACAGCGCCGGCTCGAGCGCGTCGACGCCCAGCAGCTCCACGCCGCTGCTGTTGGTGCAGAGAGCGCGGATGCGGCCGGCCGCGCGATGGATCGTGCGGCAGACGGTCGAATGGTCCACGCCCAGCAGTGCGCCGATCGAGCGCATATCCAGCCACTCGCCATAGTAGAGGTAGAGATACACGGCCTGCGTCTCCGTCAGGCGAGAGAGTACATAGCGCGCCGTTTCCGGTTCGGCCAGGTCAAGACGCTTCGGATGCTCGCGCAGATCCTCCTGGCGCAGATCCTCCGCCTTATCGTTAAGGACCTTCTTCGCGCGGAGCAGCGTGCGGGAGACCGTGGCCTTGTTCACGTCGAGCTGCTCGGCGATCTCCGTCGCGGTCTTGCCCTGCAGGAGGAGATCGAGCATTTCGCGCTGGCGGTCTGAGACCGCCGCGCGGCCGCGCCGGAGCGCCCTCATGAGCCGTGCGCGGCTCTCACCGTTGTCTGAACCGAGGTCGTCCCAACGGACTTGATTGCCCTCGAGGTCCGCAAAGGTCACTCCGCAGCGCTCGAAGAAGTCAAAACTGTTGCGGTCTGCTCCGGCGGCACCGGTGTGTATGACCGTCCGCTTGACCGCCTTATGGCGCTTTTCCTGCGGCGACCGAAGGGCATCGAGCCGGTCAAGGCTCTCGTGGTACATCTCAAGCAGGATACGAAGGCGGCCTTTCTGCTCTCCGCGCCTGCCAGGATCCTGCTCCTGCGCGATCTCCTCCCGGACGAGCTGAATGCGCGCATAGAGCCGGTCCTTCTCCCGGACGGCAGCCTCATAGGCGGTCACGTCAGGTCTCCCAGTCTACCCAGCCATCCATGTAGACCTTGATCACACCGTCCACGCGGTAGAAGGCGTTGTTGATGAGCGGCACGCCCTCCGTGTATTCGATGGGATTGTCAGCGCTCGTGCCGACCGGATTTTCCTGCTCGACGTAATCCTTTCGGACGTCCACGTCGTTGACGGTGAAGATCCTCCAGTCAAAGCCGAGCTTGTCGCTCTGCTCCGTGCGCTGCGTGATGCCGCCGGCGGCCCGCACGAGCTTTCCGTCCGTGATCGCACCCTTAATGGCGTTGAGTTTTTCAGTTTGCATCATAGGTGGCCTCCAGTTCCGCCAGCTGCGCGTTGGCAGCGGCAAGGTTTTCTTCGCTCTCGGTGAGCTGAGTGTCCTTCTGGGCGACAGTAGCGTTCAGGTTCTCGATCTGTGCCTGATACGGCGTGACATCGCCATAGCTCTGCTTGTCCGTGCGGACGGACACAACATAGGTCTTGTCTCCGTTGAGATAGCTGATGTCCTCCATGCGGAAGGTATAGCCATCCGGGAGCCAGCATCTCATCGCGTCATCGCGGGCCTTCTCGACCGTGATCTTCGACCAGTCGACCTGCTCAATGGCTTCGATGGTGTTCTCGGGCCATTCACGATCAAGGTGCAGATGATATCTGCCGTTGAGATCGGGACTGGAAATATAACTGCAGCGATGGCCGTTTACTTTGAATTCGGGTTTGCTCATTTTCATTCTCCTCTCAGTCGTTGGGACCATAGACAGGCGTCAGGCTTTCAAATTGGCCCCAGGTATATTCGGCGTCTTCGATCTGCTGCCACGTCATTCCGACGGACTCCAGAGCGTACCAGGTCAGCCCGGAAATGATGAAGCGCAGATGCGCCGGTTTGATGATCTCGATCGCATCGGTAAGCGATGATAGGTCGAGCTGAACGAGCTCGGTCGTCGCCCCGCGGAATCGAAGAGTGAAGCTGTAGTCGTTGTTGGTCTGGACCTCGGCGGCATAGCCGGTCATGGCTGTCGCAATGCCGCTCACCATTTCCTCATTGGTGTTTCCGCTTGCGACAAGGCGTGTCTGGATCGCAGCCCTTCTCGCATCATCCGAGGCCCCCGGCTTCGCCGAGATACCGACCTGCGCCTCCCAAAGCGAGAGCGCCCATGTGGCGGTATCGACAAAGAACTGTGCTTTCACATCCTCCACAAGAACGGCCAGCTCATCCGCTGTCAGGCCGAGCGCATCGAGCAGCGCCGCGGTCTGTGCGTTTTGCCGATAGCGTACCGGCACCTGTTCGCGTTGCATAGGCCCTCCTTATGTGACGGCCGTGGCCGTGATAGTGACCTCACCGAGCACGGGAACTTTACCGGCAGCGACAGCGAGCGCGGTACTCTCGCCATTAACGGTGAAGGCGGAATAGTCCGACACCCCTGCGCACCCCAGCAAGCAAGCCAGAAAGCGGCTGAAGGGGACGGACTGTGCCTCCGCAAAGGGCAGCGACGCGAGCAGAGCCCCGATATCTGAAGACAGCTCCGCGCGGACCTGTTCGAGCGTACAGTCATCGGTCATCGTGATCGCCGCAGTGATCGGGACGACCATCTCCTCGGCCGATACGACCGTAACCGTCGCGCCAATGGGCTTCTCGGCGTTGATGTGCGCTGCGCAGGCCGTGACGATCGCATCGTCTACCGCACCGCGGTCTGCGCCGCCAATGACGACCTTCACCGTGCCGTTTCCATTCCACAGCGGCACGCACAGCGCGTAGGATACGCCGGCAGTCTCCTTGGCCCACATGACGTAATGCCCGGCATTACCGCTTGTGATCGTCTGTGTGCGCCGTTCGTGATAGCGCGTCCAGAGATCCTCATCGCTTTCCACATCTGCGCCGCCGGTGCCTGCTGCAGCGTTCGTTACGCCGCTGACGCCCGGCACGTTGACCGCCATCTGCGTGACGGTCGCCTCCGGCACATTGTAGTCCGCGCCGATCTCTTCCGCCGTGCAGAGCACCGATGCCGCCCCATCCTCGATCGTGATATTCTCTGCGGTAATAAAGCGCAGAGCGGACGGTGTGCAAACGATTGTGCCGGCTGGGATCTCTGTACCGTCTGTCCCCGTAAAGGTGACGGCAACGCTTGCCTTTGCGCCGGGCAGACGGCTCATGCCGATCTGCGCCGCGTGCAGGTCGAGATACTCGCCACTCGATGCATCCGGGAAAATGATGCTCATGAAGCCATTCAGCGTCTGACCGTACTTCCACATGACATAGGCGGCCTCGCTGAGCAGCACATTCGCATAACTTCCCTCACGGGCGTCGATATCGACACCCTTTTCTTTGACGCGGGCGAGCATTTCATTCTTCAGGCTCTCCGGCGTCATTGTTTCAAATGGAGATTGTGCCATCTTTCAGTGTGACCTCCCCGTAAATCGTTTTCATCATGAATGACAGCTTCAGCTCCGAGCCAAGAAATTGCACGCTGACCTGATCGACCGCCTCAACATAGGGGCTGATCATCAAGGCCTCTCGGATACACCGGACCGCTTCGGACTGCCGGACGCCCTCGCTGTACGGCTTTCCCACCAGTGCCGCGATGTCCTGCCCATAAGCGTGCGTAAAGACGTCGTGCCGGTACCGCTCGGTCTTGATCGCATTCCATGCCCAGACGAGCACAGCATCCGCGCCCGTAACAAATACCGGATTTCCGCCGCGCCAGATCGGCTGATCCCTTCCGAAGTCCCATGCGACCTCGCGCGGAAGCGGCAGCGTGCTGCTGCTCAGCTCACTCTCATCCGGCGTACTGATAAGCGGAAACAGGCTCATAGCTTCACCATCCTTTCGATAAGATAATAGGTCTGCGCGTCGCCGGAGCGCAGCAGCAGGACCTCGTCACCGATAGCAAGCGGCACCTTGCTCTGCACCGTCTCCTCCGGGCGCGTAACATAGGCGTCGCCGCGGACTGATCCACCGTTGACCCAGATTTCGCAGTACCCTGTAAGGACCTTTTCCGGTAAAACGGCTTGGATGCCTCGGCCCTGTACCGTCGGTGCGAAATCCGGGAAAAGGGATTCCGGTACGCGAAGATCCTCCCGGTCGAGATCCATGCCGTCGGCACGGATCTTCAGCGGCGAAACGGACAGGACCTTGCCGATCGCGTACCAGAGGCGCTGCGTCTTTTCTGCTCGCTGATCGATAAACCGATTCAGACCCACAAAAGGATCTCGCGCCGATCTTCCCTCGCTCATGTGATCTCACCTCCTGCCAGCGTCGTCGAGACCACATTCCTGCAGTTGAGCGTGAGCGAGCAATAATAGTTCCCCCGCTTCCAGGTATGCACGTCGGCGTCGATCCAGAAAACGCCCTGCAGGCCGGTCGCGCTCTCGCGGACAACGACCGTTTCCCCGGTCAGCAATGCGGTATCGCCGAGCACATTGACGGTGACGTTGCGCTGCACCGCACCATCCACAAGAAGCTTTTTTGCCTCGGCGGTGGCATCGGCATTCTCGCGCTGGGTGATGTGCCGCTCCATAATCCCGAGCAGCTTCTGCGTCGTATCGTCGCCGGTACGGCGCAGGAAGTTTCCATTTGCGTCATAGATGGCCACACTGTTGACGAGCTGCGTGGCGTCCTCCGTTGTCACGGCATCCATCAGATTGCCGGCGGCCTTCAGGACCAGGCTTTCCGCGCTGACGCCGCGCTCCTTGACAAGCAGCCCCGAGGGCGTATAGCGGATGGCGTATTGCTTCCCGCTGCTCTCCGACGCCAGCGCCCAGGCCGTCGAGATGATGCGGTCAAGCGCGATGCCGGAAAACTTCCGGTCAAGCAGCACGCCTGTGGAGGGCAGGCCCGCCACAGGGATGCCGCGGTCTGCACACACCTGGCGCGTGATCGCCTCCGGCGTCGTTCGGACGAATTTGTATGTGCCGTCGTTCCGCTTGCAGTAGATGCCGTAGTCATAGCAGGTCAGAGAGATCGTCTTTTGTTCTGAGCCTGCCGTGCGGCGCAGCACGATGCCGACGAAAAGCCGTGTCCCCGCATCGTCCGAAAAAGTGATGATGTCCCCGATCTCCGGAACGGGCAGCGCCGCCGTCTCGTCGAAGATCATCTCCAGCGTGAGCTGCCTGACCGGCGTGCTCTTATCGCCGCTCCACGACCAGGATACCGCGAGGTCCGTGATACGCCGGGTACCGCTCTTCTTTGTCAGATCCAGCTCCATCTCAACCACCTCCCATCAGGATGGACTTTGGCGGGAGGCGGATGGTCTGCCCGACATAGATCAGATGCGGATTTTTGATGCTGTTATACTTGGCCAGCGCGTTATAGTAGGCGGCTGTACCGCTGCCGTAATACCGCCGGCAGAGCATACTGAGTGTATCGCCGGAGATGACCTTATGGGTGATCTCGCTATCCGGAGAGCCTCCTGTGCGCCCGGCGTTGCCGGTGTAGGAAGCCGCATAGGCGTCCGAAACCTCCCGTGCTTCAAGATCGACGTGCTCCCGCAGGCGGATGGTGCAGTAGACGTCGCCGGAGCCGTCTTTCTCGCTCTCGGTGACCTCCTCGATGGCAACGCTCGCATTGATCTCCGTGCCGGTGATGATCAGACGAACCGGCGTTTTTCCGACCGCCCATGCTTTGAGGATATCGAGATAGTATTGAGGGGAGTCCACCGCGCCGGCTTCGCAGAAGGGATAGTCCTGCGCGGGCAGCAAGCAGGAGATCGTGCCGGTGTGCCTTGCGCGGCCTCCGGGCAGATAGACGTCTCCGAGCTGTGAGATGTTGACCGTTTCCATGTTTTTTCCGGTCCCCCACTCGTAGGAGTCCGGCGTGACCGGAAGCGTCAGCATGACGCTGTCTTTGATGAAACAAAACTGCATAGCATCAACCTCTCATTCCTGCCGTCTCCATCCGCTGCAGCAGCGCCTGCGCCACGCGGTCGATATCAGCATCCTCGCGGATCGTTATCCCGTTCATCACGATTTGAATGCCGCCGACACCGTTTTTCTCGCTGCGGGCCTCCACGGCCGTCTGCACGCGCTCGCCCTGATGAAGGAGAGCCGGGAAATTATCATAAGGAACGTAGTCGATGCCGGTGGCATATCCGCCTCCGGCGTAGACCGCACTGCGCGGGACCTCGCTGGGCGCAGTATAGCTGTCAGAGGTATCGGTGATAACGTAGAAGCCTGCCATGCCCGCCGCGCGGCCCTTGCTGAACTCCTGTCCGAGCGTATAGCCGGCGTCCCAGTACGAGTCATTGAGCGCCGTATCGCGGCGCACCGAGTCGATCAGGCTCAGCTCCTGCGCGAGCACCTCGTCCTTGCCCTCGTTGGCGTTGTACTCATTCATGCCGTCGATCTTGGCTTTCATGATGATGCGCCCCATCTCGGCGGCATCCCCCTCAGCCTCGGCGGTCTTGTATTCCTCGCTGCTCATCGCCGCATTGACGGCATCACGGATGTACTGCTCCTTGGCATTCTCCAGGGATGCCTTCCACGCGCCAATGGCTTTGTATGCCTCCTGCATCTCCTGTCCGCTCTCACCGCCGAGCCAGTCCTTCTGCGCCTCGAGACCCTGCATACGCGCGGTGTTATACCCTTCGCCCATGGCGTTGTTGAGTTCCTGCTGCAGGCCCTCGATGGTAGAGGTGATGCCGCTGAAGGTCTTGGACTGCGCCTCCATTGAGCCGGAAAAGCTCTCCGTGAGCGCATCGAGAATGATCCGCGCGGCATCCTGACCGGCGATCTTCCCCTTGGAGATCATGCTGTACACCGTGCCTTGATCCACGCCATAGGCATCTGCGAGCATTCCGACCGCGCCGATACCCCGGTCGTTGAGAATGTTGAGATATTCGAGCGTCGTCTTGTTGCTGGACTTCATGCGGCCGATGGCGGTAGCAACGGCGTTCATATCGCTTGTGGACTGGCCGAGCGCGGCGCCCGCGTCACCGATGGTCTGCAGCACGGGCAGAATACTGGTGTCGTCATAGCCGTAGGTCGCCAGCGTCTTGCTCATGCTTGTCAGGTCATCGTAGAGGAACGGCGTGGTGTTCGCCATCTGCACGAGGTCGACAAGGTACTTCTTTGCTTTGTCCTCGCTCTTAAAGAGCGTGGAAAAGGATATCCGGTCGGTCTCGCGCGAAGCGGCCAGCGCGCTGCCGGAGGTCAGCGAATCGGTCTGCGCGTCAAGCTGCTCCTGCACAGCGTCCTGCACATAGGTCTTGAAGGCGGAGTCCTTCGCTTCGTAAATCTGTGAATACCCATTCAACCCGCCGGAAATCGCACCAATTCCCGCACCAATCAGCATACCCTGCGGACCCATTATTGCGCCCGCCGCAGCGCCGGAAGCAATGCCGCTGGCAATACTGGACCAGGCTGTTGCCATCGGCTGCCCAACTGCACTCTCAATCTGCGAAGCTGCAAATCCAGCAATGGATTCTCCGGCCATTTTCAGAAGGCCAGAACTTGCAAGGCCCTTTCCAAGTCCGTCTTCAAAGGCCTTGAAGGTACTACCACCGCTACCGGAGCGGCTCTCCAGCTTGGAGATATCTTTTTCCGTATCCCTCGCCGCTTTTGAAACTGCGTTCAGGTTGCGAACCATGTTGTCATAGTTCGCCTGTGCCAGCTCCATCTTCAGGCCGTCTGCGGCATCGCCTGTCTTCTCAAACTGCTTTTCGGCCTCTTTGAGGGCCTGCTTAGCGTTCTTTACGTCGAGCTTCAGGGCATACTTGTTCTTGTTGAGCGAATACAGTCGCTTTTCGAGACCATCCACATCCTTACTGAAGGCATTGGTGACCTTGGTCATAGCCTTAACTGTATCGGAGTATCGGTCGGTCGATTTGATCACAATGGATGCTTCCGGCATAAATTCACCACTTTCCGTTGACTTTGTCACGAAATCGCATATAATAAAGGCATAAAGGAGGTATGAGCCATGTATTACTGGGATAATAAGAGCTTTATTAAGCTGTGCAAGGTACTGGCGATTACACTTGCCTCTTTGCTCGTCTCTGCGATTTGCTTCATGCCCTCTATTTGGTAACTCTTTGCCGCCCCTCCGGGCGGCTTATTTTTTACGCTTGGTGCTCTTCACCGTCTTGCCCCGCGGGACGGGAGGAGCTTTTTTATTTGCCTCGTAGGAGGACAGCGCCCAGATCAGATCCTTTTCTCCCTGCGTCCGGCTGTAGTATTCGCCCGGCAGAATGCCGTGCCGGCTGAACAGGTAATAGACAAGGCCCAGCTCCGGGTCAGAGCCCTCCATCAGGCGTTTTTTACTTCTTCAATGGTGATGCGGCGGTACCCGCTCAGCCGCTCGACCTCCGCGCTCAGATCGGCGATCTCGCCCGGGAGCAGCAGGGCCTTGACCGTTTCCGCCGGCGTCACGCCGCCGAATTTGGACTGCAGCGGCGCAGCCTTCAGGTCGGGGTCCGCGCAGCCGGCAAGCAGGATCTGTACCTCGCTGTCCTGCGTCAGCCGCTTCATATCCTGCGTGCGGCCGTAGGGCAGCGCCTGCAGCGTGAACACGACCGGCGCGCCGGCGGCCTTACTCAGGCGCGGCACCTCATACCTTGCCGTCGGCAGGTTCTTGGATACATCGACAACGTCTTTTCCGAGCAGCAGATCGAGCACGGAAGGCGCCGCCTGTTCTTTACTGGATTCATGGATCGTTTTTTCCATCTTTCATACCTCTCAAATGGTACACATGCAGCGCCTCCGCAGATCTGCAGGGGCGCTGCATAGTCGGTTTAAGCGTCGATGACCTCCCAGTCCTCGAAGGTGAACGGGGCCTCGATCTGACCCAGCCTTGCGGCCTCCCAGTCAGCGAGCGTCAGGTCGTCGAAGCTGATCCCCTTGAGCGCAATGCGCTGGTTGCTCGGATTGTCCGGATCGTCGAGGTTCGTGATCATCGTGTGGCGCAGATCCTTGCCGGACTTGAGTGCATCGGACTCTGCCGTGATCAGGCGCGAGGTGGCGTTGTAGATGCGCACGGTACCCGTGCCGGACAGGCCGGTCATTTTCTTGCCGGCGATCAGAGTACGGCAGCGCGGCACATCTTCCTTGGTCTTGTTGAGCTTGGCCTGGCAGCCATAGCACTCGGCGACGAGCTCGCCGTCAAGCCAAAGGCTGCCATAGGTGCCGCTGCGTACCAGGGCGGCTTCCAGAATTTCAGGCATATTTTCTCCTCCTTCTTATCAGACGGCGTCTGTGACCTCGAACACGATGTTGAAGTCCTCCATCGCGTCGAGCACCCAGCCGTAGAGGTTGAGGAACACATAGCTCCCCGTATCTTCCTTGATCACGGCCTCGTCGGACAGGGCGCGGATGCGGGCCGCCTCATCGGCGTCGCCCGCGTCGCTCGCCTGCTTGACGAGGTAAGCACGCGCTGCGTCGGCGTCCAGCTTCGCGCCGGAGGAGCCGGCCTTGAGCACGTTGGAGTCTTCCAGCAGCTTGAGGTAGTCGCGCACAGCGGTCAGCAGGATGCACTTGTTGTCGTAGCTGTTCGCGCACTTGCCGAGGTAATCGTCCTCGACGGCCGTCATGGCGTAGTAGCGGATCAGGTCGATGGCCGCAGTCATCTTGATCTTCTTCAGCGCCTCCGGCTCGGTCGCGGAGAAGGTGGTCTTGCTCGTAACCGCGCGGCTGAGCTTGCGCACACGGCCGTCGTCGATGAGGAAGAGCTTGCCGGCGTCCACAGCGTCGTCGGGCGTCGCCGTAGCGGTCACGGCAGTTACCTCGCTGAGCACGGCATAGGTCGCCGAGCAGTCGGCGGGCGTGCCGGCAAGAATACCGGCGATGCGGGAGCAATACGCCGCCGCGGCATAGGTCGTGGAGCCGACCACGATGCCGGAGGACACAAAGTTGATGACTCCCTCATCATCTGCGGCAGTATTCGGCAGCACCGCCTTGCCGATATAGCGCAGCTTGCGCTGTGCCTTTACCAGCGCGGCCAGAGCGGTCGCATCGGCGGCGGAAATGTCGACGGGACCGCAGAGGTAATCGTAGCTGTAGTTCGCCAGGGCGCTGAAGCCGGTGGCAATCTCCGCCGCCGCGGCGATCACGGAGACATAAACCACGCTGGGGCGGTTGATGTGGCCGATCATCGCCCGCTTGATGTAGGCGACGTTGTCGGCGCCCAGCGTGCTCGGG
>DJRC01000021.1:0-2436 GCA_002437735.1 Oscillospiraceae bacterium UBA6370
TGCCCATGATCTCGCTCCAGATTTCCGCCTTCTTGATTCGCCCGCGCAGCCGCTCGGACACAATGAAATAGTCGATCCTCCACCCCACGTTCCGCGCCCGCGACGCCGCGCGGTAGCTCCACCACGAATAGGCGTCGGCGCGGTCCGGCCAGAGCGCGCGGAACGAATCCACAAAGCCCGCCGCCAGCAGCTCGGTCATTTTCCCGCGCTCCTCGTCGGAAAAGCCGGGGTTGAAGTGGTTCGTCTTTGGGTTCTTCAGGTCGATCTCCTCGTGCGCCACGTTCAGGTCGCCGCAGTACACCACGGGCTTCGTCTGATCCAGCCCGCAGAGGTATTCCCGCAGATCGTCCTCCCACCGCATCCGGTAGGGGAGACGCCTCAGCTCGTCCTGCGCGTTCGGCGTATAGCAGCACACGAGGTAGAAGTCCTCGTACTCCGCCGTGATGACGCGCCCCTCGTGCCGGTGCTCGTCGTCGCCAAAATCGTAGGTGACGTTCAGCGGCTCCTTTCTCGTAAACACCGCCGTGCCGGAGTAGCCGGCCTTGTCCGCGCTGTTGAAATACATCCGATAGCCCGGCAGCTCGAAGCTCACCTGATGCGGCTGCAGCTTCGTTTCCTGCAAACAGATCACATCCGCGTCCGCGAGCGCCACAAAATCCAGAAAGCCCTTGTTCAGGCAGGCCCGCAGGCCGTTCACGTTCCACGATACCAGCTTCATGAGGATCTTCCTCCCATTTTATTTCTCCGCTCCATCATAGCAGAGCTTCGCCCTTGAAAAAAAGAAAGATGCCGTATGGCATCTTTCTTTTTCCTGTTCTTTACTGCTTCGTGCGGTCGTAGGAGACCACCACGCGGCGGTTCGGCTCCGTGCCGATGGAGAAAGTCGTGATGTACTGCGTGTCCTGCAGCGCCGTGTGGATCACATGGCGCTCGTAGGCGTTCATCGGCTCGAGCGTCACGTTGCGGCGGTACTTGACCACCTTGCCCGCGACCTTCTGCGCAAGACGCTCCAGGCTCTCCTCGCGCTTTTCGCGGTAGTTCTCGGCGTCGATCTGCACACGGGCACGCTTGCTCTCGCCGCCGCGGTTGATGGAATAGTTCGTCAGCTGCTGAATGGCGTCGAGCGTTTCACCGCGGCGGCCGATGAGTGCGCCGAGCTTTTCGCCCTCTAAAATGACCTTGTAGCGGTTCTTCTCGACCTCATAGACCTTGACCTCAGCCTTGGCGTCCATGTGCTCGAGCAGACCGGAGAGGAACGTGCGGATCTGCTCGCTCTTCTCGTCGCGGATCTCCTCGCCGAGCACGACCGACTCGCGCGGAGCCTTCTCGGTCTTCGGCTCGGCCCTGCGCTCGCTGCGCTTGGCCTCACGCTCCTGCTTTTCCTTGGCGCGCACTTCCTTCTGCAGCACCTCGGCGCAGTAGACGGGCTTCTTCTCCGCCTTGGGCGCGGCGCTTTTGGGTTCGGGCTTGACCGGCTCCGGCTTCGGCTCCGGCTGACCGTCGTCATAGCTGACGCGGACCGTTGCGGGCGAGCCGCCGATGCCGAGGAAGCCGGACTTCGCACGCTCGAGGATCTCCACGGAAACGTCGTCGCGCTCCATGCCGAGCTGCGCGAGTGCGCGGCGGATGGCCTCGTCCTCGGTCTTGCCCGTCATATCAATAAACTTGATCATCTAAGACAAGCTCCTTTTCGTTATTCGCCGTAGTGGTCGGCGTTGAACGAACGGCCTCTCGCGTACGGACGGTCTCCGATGCGGCCGTTCTCGGTGGTGGCCTTCCTGGCCTTTTCGGCCTTGGCCGCCTTGGCGGCCTGCGCGGCCTTCTGCTTTTCCTTCAGGCTCTTCTTTTCAGCCTCGCGCTGCTGCTGGGCGACGCGGGCCTCCTCCATGCGGCGGAGACGGTCCTCCATGCGGGCCTTCTCACGCGCCTCGTCCTCCGCGGCCATGCTCTTCTTGAAATACTTGTTGAGCGTCTTCTCCTGCACGAGCATCAGAACGCTGTTCGCGATCCAGTACACGCCGAGGGAGGCGGGCAGGGTAAAGCCGATCCAGAGGGACATGATGGGCATCATCCACATCATCATGCGGCTCGAGCGCGCGGTGGGGTCATTGGGGTCTGCGGCCGAGGGGTTGCCGGCCATGGAGACCTTGGACTGCCAGAAGCTCAGCGCACCGGAAACGATGGGGATGAGCAGCACGCCGATGACGGCCCAGCCGCCGGTCCCGATCTGACCGATGACGTCACTGGGGATCATGGTGAGATCCATGCCGAGGAAGCTGAAGTCCATGTGGATCCAGCCCTCGGGCAGGGCGACGCCAAGCTCCTGCGCGGCCTTCACAAGCGTGATCTGGCCGTAGGGCTGCAGCTGCGTCAGACCGTCCTTCACGGTCACGGCGCCGTCGTTCGCCGTCATGGCAATGGCGGTGAGGTCAAAGC
>DJRC01000021.1:2506-9191 GCA_002437735.1 Oscillospiraceae bacterium UBA6370
AAAGCCCGCCTCTCTCACCGCGTCGATCACGCCCTGCATGGCCGTGGTCGTGAGCATCATGAAGCGCGTGATGGGCTGACGGATGATGGAATACAGGGCAATGAGGATGGGGAAGGGCAGGAAGCTCCACAGGCAGCCGCTCATGGGGTTGACGCCTTCCTCCGCGTAGAGCCTCTGCAGCTCCTCGTTCATCTTGACCTGATTGTTCTTATAGCGGGTCTGGATCTCTTTGATCATGGGCTGGAAGCGGCTCATGCGCATCATGCTCTTCTTCGATTTCATCTGGAAGGGCAGCATGATCAGCTTGATGACCACGGTAAAGAGCACCAGCGCCCAGCCGTAGGAGCCTGTCAGCTCATAGAGCGCGCGGAGCAGCCATGCGAAGGGGATACAGATATAGTATCCGATCGTTGCAAACATTTTTGTGTCCTCCGTGTTTTTTGGTGTTCCCCCTCAGGGAACGGGGTCGTAGATCTTTCCGCCCCGGTAGAACGGATGGCACCGCATAATTCGTTTGAACGCCAGCCAGCTCCCCTTGAGCGCGCCGTACTTCTCGATGGCCTCGAGCGCGTACTGCGAGCAGGTGGGGATGAAGCGGCAGCAGGGGGGACGCAGGGGAGAGATACTTTTCCGGTAAAAGCGCACGAGCGCGAGAAGAAATCGCTTCACGGCTTCTTCTCCCGCAGTCCGAGCTTTCCGCACACGTTCAAAAACGCGCGCTCGAGCTCGCGGTATTCCGCCCCCACCGCGCGCGTGCGCGCGACGAGGATCATATCATACCCCTGCGCGAGCCCGCCTTGATTGAGCCGGAAAATTTCCCGCAGACGGCGGCGGACGCGGTTGCGTACCACAGCGTGTCCGAGCTTTGTGCTCACCGTCACGCCGAGGCGGTTATGCCCCCGCCGGTTCGGGCGGACGTAGATCACAAGGTACGGCGAAACGCCGGACCGCCCCTTGGCGTAGATCCGGCGGAACTCGTAATTCTCCTTAACGGTCGTCGTTCGCTTCATTGCTTCTCTCCTGCATCCGTCCTTTTCCGCCCCTCCGGCGTTTTCGGACGATAGCCTCTAAGGGACGGCGATCTTTCCCATCGTCCGTCCCTCGGTCTATCTATATGCGATGCGCCTTTGGCTCCCTCAATGGGTCAGACGGGCGCGGCCTCTTGCGCGGCGGCGGGCCAGGACCTTGCGGCCGTTGGCGGTTGCCATTCTCTTGCGGAAGCCGTGTTCCTTGGAGCGCTGAAGCTTCTTGGGCTGATAGGTACGAGAAGTAGCCATTGCGTTACACCTCCTGAAAATATTTGCCGGCGGCCAATGGCCGCTCTTACTCGACGGCGGCGGTCGCCCGCCCCCGCAGTAGCCATTTTTCTGCGTCGCGGTCAACGCAACGCAGAAGATATTATATAAGATGCATCCTACCCTGTCAAGCCACAAAATCTTGTGGTCTCCCGCTTTTCCGACCGCAAACCGCCCTCTTCGCGTCTCATCTTACATTATCTAAATATAAAATGCAGTTGCTTTTTTCCTCCGTCTATGGTATAATAAAGAGGTGATATTATGCGCTGCTCCACAGCGGGCCGCGCCTTCATTCCCGCCCACGAAAGGAGCGTTTTCTTTGAACTCTGTAGCTGACGTCTGGCAGGTCGTGCTCGAGCGCCTGCACGCCGGCGGTTTGGCCGAAACGGCCATCTCCACCTGGTTTGACGAGGTGGAGGCGGTCGCCATCCGCGATATGACCTTTTACCTCTGCTGCCCCAACGACTTCAAGCGCGGGACAATCGAATCCCTCTTCCTGCCGAACCTCAAGGCGGCACTGAAGGAGATCTTCTCCGCCGATTTCGACGTGAAGCTCCTCTCCGCCGCCGAGCGCGACGCTTTCGGTCAAGAGAAGCCCAAAAAACCGACGTCTCTTTTGGAGTCCGGCGAATTTACCTTTGATACCTTCGTCGTGGGCGACAGCAACAAGCTCGCCTACGCCGCGGCCCGCGCGGTCGCGGACGCGCCGGCGGAGCACTACAACCCGCTTTTCATCTACGGCGACTCCGGCCTTGGCAAGACGCACTTGATCTACGCCATCGCGCACGAAATCCGCACCAAAACGCCCAACGCCAAGATCGTCTACATCAAGGGCGACGATTTCACCAACGAGCTGGTCGAGGCCATCCGCACCGGCAAGAACGTCGAGTTCCGCAGCAAGTACCGCGACGCGGACCTCCTGCTGATGGACGACGTGCAGTTCATCGCCGGCCGCAAGCAGACGCAGGAGGAGTTCTTCCATACCTTTAACACCCTCTACGAGTCCAAGCGCCAGATCGTCCTCACCTCCGACCGCTCGCCCAGGGAAATGCAGCTGCTCGACGACCGTCTGCAGACCCGCTTTGAGTGGGGCCTGCTCGTCGACGTGCAGCCGCCCGATTTTGAAACGCGCCTTGCCATCGTCAAAAACAAGGCGGCCCAGTGGGGCAGCGTCATTGACGACGACATTGCCAAGTACATCGCCGAGAATGTCTCCAGCAACGTTCGCCAACTGGAGGGCGCGATGAACAAGATCCTTGCCTACCGCGACCTGATTGGCAAGGAGATGGACGAGGAGAGCGCCAACCGCGCCGTGCGCGATATGCTTCGCAAATCCAACGAGTACATTCCCACCGCCGCCTCCATCATCGACGAGGTCTCGCGCTTTTTCGGCATCGACGAAGCGGTGGTCAAGGGACCTTCCCGCAGCCGCGAGGCCGTTACCGCCCGTCAAGCCGCCATGTACCTCGTCCGCCGCATGACAAACCTCTCCACGCCCGACATCGGCCGCGAGTTCGGCGGACGCGACCACACCACTGTCCTCCACGCGCTTGAGCAGGTCGAAACGAAGCTCCAGAACGACCCGATCTTCGCCCAGACCATCAAGGACATCACCATCAACATCAACTCCAAGAAGTGACGTTTTCCCCTGAGTTAACACCTTTCCGGCTGCGCCTTCTGTGGATAACCTCCTATTTCCACAAAACCCGATTTTTCAAAATTTATTTCCCCACCGTTTTTCACAGCCAGAAACCCTTATTTTTCTAAGCCTCCTTCCCCTTTTCCACAATTTCTCTCCCCTACTACGAAAACGACGAAATATTCTATTCTTTTTTCAAGAAAGGGATCGCATTATGAAATTTTCCTGCGAGAAGCTCCTTCTTCAAAACGCCATCAACACTACCTCCCGCGCAGTCGCCGCGAAAAGCTCCATTCCCGCGCTCGAGGGGCTTCTGCTCCAGTGCGGAGACGGCGTGCTGACTGTTTCCGGCTACAATATGCAGACCGGCATCCGCACCCGCTTTCCCGTCGAGGAGAAGGAGGGCGGCGAGCTGGTCCTCTCCGCGCGATTGTTCGGCGACATCATCCGCCGGATGCCCGACGATATGATCACCTTCTCGTCCGACGAAAAGCTCATGGTCCATCTGTCCTGCGGCGATGCCGACTTTGACATCCTCGCCCTCTCCGCCGCCGATTTTCCGGAGCTGCCGGAGGTCGAGGAAAAGTATTCTGTCTCCCTGCCGGAAAAAACGCTGCGCTCCATGATCCAACAGACCTCCTTCGCCGTCTCCACGAACGAGGCCCGTCCCGTCCACATGGGAGAGCTTTTTGAGATCGGCGACAACGGTCTGACCGTCGTCGCGGTCGACGGCTTCCGTCTGGCCCTGCGCCGTGAGCCGCTCGAGCGGATCGAGGGCGGCGCGTTCTCCTTTGTCGCACCCGGCGCCGCGCTCAACGAGGTCGAGAAGATCTGCGAGGACATCGACGCCTTCGCGACCATCACCCTCGGCCAGCGCCACATCCTCTTTGAAATGGGCGAGACCGAGCTGATCTGCCGCCGCCTCGAGGGCGAATTTCTCGACTATAAAAACGCCATTCCGCGCCGCAACCCCATCTCCGTCACCGTGGATACCAGGGCAATGCTCGAGAGTCTGGATCGCGTGAGCGTCGTCATCTCCGAAAAGCTCAAAAGCCCCGTGCGATGCATCTTCGAGCAGGACCGCGTGCTCCTCTCCGCCAAGACCGCCAACGGCGACGCCAAGGATGTCTGCCGCATCGACGGCGACGGGCAGGGTCTCGAGATCGGCTTCAACAACCGCTATCTCATGGACGCGCTGCGCTTCGCTCCCGCCGAGGAGCTCAAGCTCGAGCTGAACACCGGCATTTCTCCCGCCATCCTCGTCCCGACCGACGGTGAAGAAAGCTTCCTCTATATGGTCCTTCCCGTCCGCCTCAAGGCACAATAAAAGAAAAGAGGTCCCACTATGACCGTTCTTCCCATCACCACCGAGTACATCAAGCTGCAGGACTTGATGAAGCTTGCGGATCTCGTCTCCACCGGCGGCGAGGCCAAGCTGCGCATTCTGAATGAGGAGGTCACCGTCAACGGCGAGGTCTGCACCATGCGCGGCAAAAAGCTCCGCCCGGGCGACGTGGTTTCCTTCGAGGGCCGGGAGCTCACCGTCGAATATGCGACTTGACGCCATCACGCTGGAGCATTTCCGCAACTACGCGCACCAGAGCGTGACCTTCGATCCCTCGGTCAACGTCATTGTCGGCGAAAACGCGCAGGGCAAGACGAACCTGCTCGAGGCTGCCGTCTACCTCTCCTGCGCCAAGTCGCCCCGCGCCCGCACGGAGAAGGAGATGATCTCCTTTGACGCCGACGCGGCAAGGCTCACCGGCAGCGTCTTTTCCCGCGGCCGTGACTTTACGGTGGAGATCGAGCTGCCCCGCGGCAAGCGACGGAAAATGAGCGTCAATCAGGTCCCCTGCAAGCGTGCGGGCGACCTCTCGGGCGTGCTGAATACCGTCTATTTCTGCCCCGACGATCTCCTGCTCATCCGCGACGGCGCCGCGGCAAGGCGGCGCTTCATGGATCTCTCGCTCTCCCAACTCCGCCCGCGCTACGACGCGGCGCTGAGCGAGTATAACCGCCTCTACGACCACAAAACGCGCATCCTCCGCGACGCGGAGGAGCACCCATCGCTGCTCGACGCGCTTCCCGACTTCAACCTCCGCATGGCGCAGTGCGGCGCGGTGCTCATCTATTACCGCGCCCGCTTCTGTAAGCTCCTCGCGGATTATGCCGCGAGCGCCCACCGCGAATGCTCCGGCGGGCGGGAGGAACTGACGCTCGCGTACAGGACCGTCGGCACCGTCGCCGATCCGATGGCGCCGCAGGAGACGGTCTTTGACCAGCTCATGGCGCACCAGCGCGACCATTACCACGCCGAGCTTGCCTCACGCCTGTGTCTCTCCGGACCCCATAAGGACGATATTGAGGTCTCCATTGGCGGCGCCGCCGCCCGTGCCTACTCCTCGCAGGGTCAGACCCGCACCGCGGCGCTCTCCCTTAAGCTCGCCGAGCGCGACATTTTCCGCGAGCTGACCGGCTTTTCGCCCGTCCTTCTGCTCGATGATGTGCTCTCCGAGCTGGACCCCCGCCGGCAGGAATTTGTCTTGAACCGCATCTCCGGCGGCCAGGTCTTCATCACCTGCTGCGAGGAGGACCGGCTGGAATCCATGCTCGGCGGCAAGGTCCTCCACGTTGAAAACGGAAGGGTGGTCTGAAATGTACCTGCACATCGGCCGCAATCAGATGCTCGCCGAGCGGCGCATCATCGGCATCTTTGATCTTGAGATCACCTCGCAGTCCAAGCTCACCCGCGCCTTTTTGGACCGCGCGCAGCAGGAGGGCACGGTGCTCGAGGTCTGCGACGACCTCCCCAAATCCTTCCTCGTCTGCGACCACCCCTACCACCCCCAGATCGTCTATCTCTCCGAGCTTTCGAGCCAAACACTACAGAGGAGAATGGAGGAACCGACATGAAGACCCCGATTGCCCTGTCTATGCTGCTAAGTCCCTTTTCCCTTCCCCACGACGAACGGTGGGTGATGCCCCTCGCACTCGGTCTTTTCGCGCTGCTGACGGTATTTTCCGCATGGTGGCTGAAAACGGAGGAGAGCGACAAATGGCGCTTCCAAAAAAAATTAAAGGTAACGACGCTTTGCTGGCTCGCGTGCGAGGTGCTCTGGCAGCTCCACGGCGAGGATGCGACGCTCTATTTCGCGCCGCTCACAGGCATTGTGTTTCTGTGCGTGCTGAGTGAAGCGCTCGTGTATGGCGTGTACCTTCTTGCAAAGAAGAAAAGACAGGCCGCGATGTAAGCGGCCTTCCCATCCGAAAATACTATACAAGGTGCGAAGAAACGTGTCGGAAGCCGTTCCGGCCCGGTTCTTCGTACCCTGTACCGAAAGGAGAACCCCATGGCAGACAACGAACTTCTGCAGTCCACGGCGGTCGACGCCAACAACGATTACAATGCCTCGGAGATCCAGGTCCTTGAGGGACTGGAAGCGGTGCGCAAGCGCCCGGGCATGTACATCGGCTCGACCTCCACGAGCGGCCTGCACCACCTCGTCTATGAGATCGTCGATAACTCCATCGACGAAGCCCTCGCGGGCTACTGCACGGACATCACCGTGCAGATCAATCCCGACAACACCATCACCGTCATCGATAACGGCCGCGGCATCCCCGTGGACATTCAGGCGCAGACCGGACGTCCCGCGCTCGAGGTCGTCTTTACCGTCCTGCACGCGGGCGGCAAGTTCGGCGGCGGGGGCTATAAGGTCTCCGGCGGCCTGCACGGCGTCGGCGCGAGCGT
>DJRC01000021.1:9228-16408 GCA_002437735.1 Oscillospiraceae bacterium UBA6370
GTCAACGCGCTGTCCGAATGGCTGACCGTGCAAGTGCATAAGGACGGCAAGATCCACGAGATGAAATTCTCCCGCGGCCACATCACGCAGGAGATGACCGTCGTCGGTACCACCGACCGCACCGGCACCACCGTCACCTTTAAGCCCGACCCCGAAATGTTCGAGGATACGGTCTACTCCTACGATACCCTCCACACCCGTATGCGCGAGGAGGCCTTCCTCAACGCGGGCCTGCGCATCCGCACCATCGACCTGCGCGAGGGGCAGGAGCAGAGCGACGAAATGTGCTACGAGGGAGGTATCCGCGAGTTTGTCACCTTCCTCAATAGGTCCAAGGACGCGCTGCACTCCGGCGTCATTTATATGAGCGGCACCAAGGGCGACTCCTACGCCGAGGTCGCCCTCCAATACAACGACGGCTATCAGGAAAACATCCTCTCCTTTGCCAACAACGTCCACACCCCCGAGGGCGGTATGCACGAGACCGGCTTCAAGGCCGCGCTCACGCGCGTGCTCAACGCTTACGGTCTCAAGGTCGGCTTGATCAAGGAGGGCGACAAGGTCTCCGGCGAGGACTGCCGCGAGGGTCTCACCGCCGTCATTTCCGTCAAGCTCACCGACGCGCAGTTCGAGGGCCAGACCAAGGCCAAGCTCGGCAACGCCTCCATGCGCACGCTGGTCGATGCCATCGTCTCGGATAAGCTCATGCAGTTCCTCGATGAGAACCCCGTCGTCGCCCGTACCATTTTAGATAAGGCGATGATGGCAAACCGCGCGCGCGAGGCCGCGCGCAAGGCGCGCGAATCCATCCGCCGCAAGAGCGCCCTCGGCGGCGCGGCGATGCCGGATAAGCTGCGCGACTGCAACGAAAATAACCCCGAGCTGACCGAGATCTACATCGTCGAGGGCGACAGCGCGGGCGGCTCCGCCACGCAGGGCCGTGACTCCCGCTTCCAGGCGATCCTGCCCCTCTGGGGCAAGATGCTCAACGTCGAAAAGGTCCGCGCCGATAAAATTTACGGCAACGACAAGCTCCAGCCCGTCATCGTCGCGCTCGGCGCGGGACTGGGCGAGGATTTCGACGTCAACAAGCTCCGCTACCACAAGGTCATCATCATGGCGGATGCCGATGTGGACGGCTCCCACATCCGCACGCTTCTGCTGACCTTCTTCTTCCGCTATATGCGCCCGCTCATCGAAAACGGCTACGTCTACGCCGCCGTGCCGCCGCTGTTCAAGCTCGTGCGCGGCAAAACGACGCGCCTCGCCTTTTCAGAGGAGGAGCGCGACAAATACTCCGCCGAGCTGCGCGGCGACAATCCGAACGCCAAGGTCGATATCTCCCGATTCAAGGGCCTCGGCGAGATGGATGCCCACGAGCTGTGGGAGACCACCATGGACCCCGAAAAGCGTACCTTGCGCCGCATCACGCTCGAGGACGCCATCCTCGCCGACGAGACCTTCACCGTCCTCATGGGCGAAAAGGTCGAGCCGCGCAAGGAGTTCATTGAGAAGAACGCGCAGTACGCCGTCAATCTTGACTTCTGAGAAAGGAGGACACCTTCAAAATGGCTCACAAAAACGCAGATTACAAGCCCGAGGACATCCGCTTCCCCGAGCAGAAGATCGTCACGAGCGAGCTCGTGCATGAAATGACGTCCTCCTACATCGAGTACGCCATGTCCGTCATCGTCGGCCGCGCTCTGCCCGACGTGCGCGACGGTCTCAAGCCCGTCCACCGCCGCATCCTCTACGCCATGTATGAGGACGGTCTGACAAGCGACAAGCCCTTCAAAAAATCCGCCACCTGCGTGGGCGACGTGCTCGGACGCTATCACCCCCACGGCGACGCGTCGGTCTACGACGCCCTCGTCCGTCTCGCGCAGGACTTCTCCATGCGCTATATGCTCGTCGACGGCCACGGCAACTTCGGCTCGGTCGATGGCGACCCCCCGGCGGCCTACCGTTACACCGAGGCGCGTATGTCCAAGCTCGCCAACGAGATGCTGCGCGACATTGATAAGGACACCGTCGATTGGGACCCCAACTTCGACGAGTCCCGCAAGGAGCCGCGCGTGCTCCCCAGCCGCTTCCCAAACCTGCTCGTCAACGGCTCCTCGGGCATCGCCGTCGGCATGGCGACCAATATCCCGCCCCACAACCTCACCGAGGTCATCAACGCCTGCATCTGCGTGCTCGACGATCCCGAGGCTACGCTCTCGGACCTCATGCAGCACGTCACCGGCCCCGACTTCCCGACGAAGGGCATCATCATGGGCCGCGCGGGCATCCGCGCCGCCTATGCCACCGGGCGCGGCAAGATCGTGCTCCGCGCCCGCACGGAGTTTGAGGACTTCGGCAAGGACCGCGTGCGCATCATCGTCACGGAGCTGCCCTATCAGGTCAACAAGCGTATGCTCATCAAGAGCATGGCTGATCAGGTCAACGACAAGAAGCTGGAGGGCATCTCCGACATCCGTGACGAGACCGACCGCACCGGTATGCGTATCGTCATCGAGCTCAAGCGCGACGCGAACCCGCAGGTCGTTTTGAACCGCCTGTTCACGCAGACGCAGCTCCAGACCAGCTTCGCCATCAATATGCTTGCGCTGGTCAATAACCAGAAGCAGCCGAAGATCCTCTCCCTGCGCCACATTCTCGATGAATACCTCGCCTATCAGGAGCAGGTCATCACCCGCCGCACGCAGTACGACCTCAAGAAGGCGCGCGAGCGCGAGCATCTGCTGCAAGGACTCCTCATCGCGCAGGACAATATCGACGAGGTCATCCATATCATTCGCACCAGCTATGACGACGCCAAGGAAAAGCTCATGGCGCGCTTTTCGCTCTCCGACATTCAGGCGCAGGCCATTCTCGATATGCGCCTCAAGGCCCTGCAAGGCCTCGACCGCGAAAAGCTCCAGAACGAGTATGACGAGCTGGAAAAGAAGATCGCCTACTTCGTTGAGCTTCTTTCCAACGAAACGATGCTCAAGGGCGTCCTCAAGGACGAGCTGATCGAAATTCGCGACAAGTACGGCGACGAGCGCAAGACCGAAATCCAGGACGTCGAGGACGAGATCGACATTGAGGATCTCATCGAGGAAGAGCAGTGCGTCTTCACCCTCACGCAGAACGGCTACATCAAACGCACCGGCGTGAGCGAGTATGCCGCGCAGGGCAAGGGCGGCATGGGCAAGAAGGGCATCACCACCCGCGAGGAGGACACCGTCGTGGACGTGTTCACCGCCTCCACGCACGACTATATCCTCTTCTTCACCGACACCGGCAAGGTCTACCGCAAGAAGGGCTATCAGATCCCCGAGAGCGGCAAGGCCGCCAAGGGCACGAACATCGTCAACATCATCCAGGTCGAGACCGGAGAGCGCGTGCAGGCCATGCTCCACTTCCGCGAAAAGGGCGACGAAAAGCTCTACCTCACCATGGTCACACGCAACGGCACGGTCAAGCGTCTGCCCGTTGAAACGCTCAAGAACCTGCGCAGCAACGGCATCCGCGCCCTGAGCCTTGACGAGGGCGACGAGCTTGTGGCGGTCCGCGAGACGGACGGCAGCCAGCGTATCCTCATCGCCACGCACGACGGCATGGCCTGCGTCTTTGACGAGACCGACGTCCGCGCCATGGGCCGCACCGCCGTCGGCGTGCGCGGCATCCGTCTGCGCGAGGGCGACTACGTCGTCGGCGCCGCCCGCGCACAGGCGGGCAAGCAGGTCCTTTCCATCACCGAGAACGGCTTCGGCAAGAAGACGCCGGTCGAGGAATACCGCATCACCAACCGCGGCGGCCTCGGCATCAAGAACTATATGGTCACCGAAAAGACCGGCGGCGTCGTGGGCGTCAAGGTCGTGGACGGCAGCGAGGACCTGCTCCTCGTCACCCGCGCGGGCATTTTGATCCGAACCCCCGTCGCGGACATCCGCACCACGGGCCGCGCCACGCAGGGCGTCATCGTCATGCGCTTTAAGGAGGAGGGCGATCAGGTCATCTCCATGGCCCTCGTCGAGCATGAGGAAGCCCCCGCGCCGGAGACGGCGGAGTTCCCCACCCCTGTGGAAAACGCGGACGAATAAGCCCCATGTAAAAGAAAAGTTGCGTCGGAATGCTCCGGCGCAACTTTAATATACTGGACTTTTCCTCACTTTTCTGCGATACTGTGGATAGAACGCAGAGAGGGAGAATGCGGCGAAAAGGGAAGCTGCCATAAAACCTCGAAACACAGAAAGGGAGATATGATATGAGAAGACGGCGCATCACCCGTAAGCCCACAAAGGGCGAGAGTATTTTCGGCGGCATCGTCTGCTTTGCTATGGGCTGCTTCGGCCTGTTTGCCCTTCCGTCGGGCTTCGACCCGGTCTTTACAGGCTTCAAGGCCCTTTGGTGCCTGCTGGCCTTCGGCATGGGCGTTTATAATTTTCTGATTGCCGCAGGCAAGGCCAAAATGGGCGGCTACGAGATCACGGACGACGAGCCGGACGACCGCCGCGCCGCCCCGCGCTCCGACGCGGAAGCGCGCCTGACCGAGCTGCGCAGCCTCTACGACCGCGGCCTCATCACCGGGGAGGAGTACGAGACCAAGCGCCGCGACATTCTAAGCGACCTGTAAGGAGGAAAATTCATGGATCTTTTGTTTCTCATCATTGCCGCTGTCATATTCTTTGGCAAGCTCGCCGCAAAGAATGAGGGAGAGGGCAGAAAGAAGCGCACCCAGAATGTCGGCCCCACCGCGGAGGAATGGGCGGAAAGGCTCCGTCAGTCTGCCGCCGGCGGCGAGGTGTCCGACAAGCTCAACAGCGCCGTCAATGCCCTCAAAAAGAGCCCGCGCCGCCCGAGCGGGCGCGATATCGAAGCGGAGCAGGCGCGCCGCAACGCCGCCGAGCGCCGTCACAGCGAGAAGCGCTGGGCGGAGGCCCGCCGCCAGCAGGCGGACTCCCTGCGCGTCCACGCCGTCGGCGTCGACAGCTGCGAGGGCCGTCTTGAGAGCCTGAAGGTCCTCTACGAGGCCGGCATCCTCGACCGCGAGGAGTACGCCCAGCGTGTCGCGCGCGTCAAGGCGCAGCACAGCCATCGGTGAAGAGAGCATAACAAAGGGGGTATTCTCTACCGTAGAGAATACCCCCTTTGAAACTCCAAGAGAGCGCAAGGAATGCGTCCTTGACCTGCCATTGGAAGCTTTTCTATAAAATCACTGCACGCGCTGCGCAAAGGAGTGCGTACCGTTTCTTGTTGCGGCTTTCGATTTGACGATCTTCTTGCGGCCGCTGCCGCTCTGCAGCGGGGCTACGGAGATGGGCTATGGTTCCGCAGCGGAGCCACAGGCATTATTCCTTAAACTCAAAGAGCTTGCAGAGCGGAATGTTCAGGGCCTTGGCGATGTCGATGAGCAGGTCTACGCTGCACCCCGCGGTCGCGTTCTCCACGCGCTGAATGTGGTTGCGGCTGACTCCCTCACCGCACATTTCGGCAAGCTGCTCCTGCGTCAGCCGCTGTTCCTTGCGGTAGTGCAATATATTCAGGCCGATCTGTACCCAATCGTTATAGTGTCGAATATCCATCAGGGTTCACCTCACGAATATTCTACCCATGATTTTTACGCTTGTTGACAACTCACAATATGGTAAATACAACCTTTAAGATTGTATTTTAGCTTTTATCATGTCATAATACCACTTGAGAGATGGTATTATGAAAATTTTACTTGCGATTCTGACCGCTCCGATTTATCTTGATATTATGTGTCACATGATGCAGTTCAGCTTTCGATTATTCTGTTACGGGCCGGCATCGGCGCGAAATTACCCGAATTATCGGCCGCTGATTGAAATTTTAACCCTGCTTTGGCACAGATTAAATCGCTGTAGGGAGAGGCACAAACGGAGGAACAAGATGAAAAATGTCACCATCTATACCGACGGCGCGTGCAGCGGCAACCCCGGTCCCGGGGGCTGGGGTGCGGTGCTCAAATACGGGGCGCACGAGCGCGAACTCTCCGGCGGCGAGGCGCAGACCACCAACAACCGCATGGAGCTCACCGCCGTCATCGAGGCTCTGCGCCTTTTGAAGGAGCCGTGCGAGGTCGAGCTGTACTCGGATTCCAAGTACGTCATCGACGCGCTGAGCAAGGGCTGGGTCTACGGCTGGCAGAAAAAGGGCTGGGTCAAGAGCGACAAGAAGCCTGCGCTGAACGTGGACCTCTGGGAGCAGCTGCTGCCGCTCATTGCCGCGAACGACGTCCGCTACCACTGGGTCAAGGGGCACGCGGAGAACGAATACAACAACCGCTGCGACGAGCTCGCCGTCGCCGAGAGCCGAAAATTCAAATAAAACCGCGCGGCAAAAGGGGGCATTCTCTACGGCAGAGAATACCCCCTTTGGTTATGTGCGCCGCAAAGTGCGGCGGGATGATTTCAGAACGCGCATTTCTCGCGCAGATACGCCTTGACCTCGCTGATGGGCATACGCACCTGCTGCATCGTGTCGCGCTCACGCACGGTCACGCAGTGGTCGGCGGGCGTGTTCTCGTCGCCGACGGTCTCGAAGTCAAAGGTGATGCAGTACGGCGTGCCGATCTCGTCCTCGCGGCGATAGCGCTTGCCGATGGAGCCGGTCTCGTCGTAGTCGACCATGAACTCCTTGCTCAGCTCGGCGTACAGCTCCTGCGCGGGGCCGGTGAGGACCTCCTTCTTGCTCAGCGGCAGGATCGCGGCCTTGAACGGCGCGAGCGCGGGATGGAAGTGCAGCACGACGCGCACATCGTCGTTGCCCTTCTTGTCCTGCCCGACGACCTCCTCGTCGTAGGCGTCGCACAGCACGGCGAGCACGCTGCGCTCCACGCCGAGGCTCGGCTCGATGACGTAGGGGATATACTCCACCATGTCCTTGCCCTCGCCCTCGCGGTAGACCAGCTTTTCGCCGCTGGTGTTGGAGTGCTGCGTCAGGTCATAGTCCGTGCGGTCGGCGACGCCCCACAGCTCGCCCCAGCCGAACGGGAACAGGAACTCGAAGTCCGTCGTCGCCTTGGAGTAGAAGCACAGCTCCTCGGGATCGTGGTCGCGCAGACGCAGATTCTCGTCCTTCAGACCGATGGACAGCAGCCAGTTGTGGCAGAATGTGCGCCAATACTGGAACCACTCAAGGTCGGTGCCGGGCTTGCAGAAGAACT
>DJRC01000063.1 GCA_002437735.1 Oscillospiraceae bacterium UBA6370
AAGACCGTCCGCCACCGCCTCCTCGCCGTAGAGGATGCTGCCGACGTCGGCGGCCATGTCCTCGGCGGCCAGCATGAGTGCGAGCAGCTTTTTCTCGGATATGCCGGAGTTCTTCGTCACGAAGCGCACGATGCGCTCCTGCAGGCGGTCGAAATAATGATAGGTCTGCGGCGCGGCGATGAGCGTTCCGTTCGTGCGGATGGGGTGGACGGTCATGGACGCGCTCGGCGCGATGAGCGAGCGCTTCGGCGCGACCGCCAGCGGCACGCCGATGGAGTGTCCCCCGCCGAGCACGAGCGAAACGGTCGGCTTCCTCATGCCCGCGATCAGCTCGGCGATGGCAAGCCCCGCCTCCACGTCGCCGCCGCAGGTGTTGAGCAGAAAGAGTACGCCGTCAATCTCCTCGCTCTCGTCGAGCGCCGCGAGCAGCGGCAGAACGTGCTCATACTTGGTCGTTTTCACGGTATTGGGCAGCAGGCTGTGGCCCTCGATCTGCCCGATGACCGTCAGGCAGTAGACCGTGCCGCGCGCGGTGCGCGTGGTCACGGCTCCCATATCCACAATGGGCTGCATGGGCGGCGTCTGCTCGGGCGCAGACCTCTGCTCCTCGTTCTCGTTCGGCTTTGTCGGTTCCGTCGTGGCGCATCCCTCCTCTTTTCTCACAAGGTAGGATTTGCAGAAAAGAGGAAAGCATACCTCGCCCGGCGGATCATCTGCCCGACATACCCTTTGCCACGATGTAAACGCCGGCCAGCATTTCGGCGACCGACAGTCCGAGGAGAAGTCCTGCGAAAAAGTCCTTGACATCGGAGCCGCCTATGGTATGGGACAGCGCTTGCAGGGCGATCCCCATCACAATCAGAAGGACCCCGCAAAGCAGATTTTTCTGCTTTTCCAGCTCCTGTGTCCGCTTCAGCAGATCCAGCATCTGTTCTTCGTCATAGGTGCGGACGCTTTTTTCCTCCGCAGGCTCGCCGTCGATCAATTCCGCGATGGTGATGTCCAGCTCTGTGCACAGATCCTTCACTACCGCATAATCCGGCATACATTTTCCAGTCTCCCACTTTGAGATCGTTTTGTTGGTCACGCCAAGCCTCTGCGCCAGCTGCTCCTGCGTTAGGTTTTTCTCTTTTCTCTTCTGCGACAGGAGCTTTCCGGTTGCCGATTGGTTCATATTGTTTCCTCCGTTTCTTTTTCTGCTGAAAAGAATACCCGTTTTCCGCAGAAATGCCATCCCTTGTTTGGGGAATTTGAGGGGAATCCGCATTCGTCTTCCCGCTTTTCCCGCTCTGCCGTGATATTCCCGGTGCATCAGAAAGCGCCCGGGGTGTCCCGGGCGCTTTCGCTGTTCATTTTTCTGTGCCGTAGAAAAAGAGCGCCACCGTGCCTGGGCCGACGTGCGCACCGGTGACCGGCTCGTAGTAGACCTCGAGGCATTCGCCGGTAAAGCCCCTTTCGCGCAGAAGGCCGAGCAGATAATCCGTCCCATCGCGGTTGTCCGCGTGGGCGATGCCGATGCGCGCGGTCTTATCCAGCGCGCGCTTGTCGAAATAGTCCGCCAGCTCGGCGTAGGCCTTCTTATTCCCGCGCACCTTGCCGCAGGAGACGATGTGACCCGTCTCATCGCCGCGCAGGATGGGCTTAATGCCAAGCACCGAGCCGACCAGCGCCGCCGCGCCGGAGATGCGCCCGCCGCGCTTGAGGTAGTTCAGATCGTCCACCGTGAAGAACTGGCACATGTGGGGGCGGCGTGCGAGGATGCGGTCGATGACCTCCTCAAAGCTCCTGCCATCGCGCAGCAGCTCCGCCGCCTCGAGCACCTGCAGGCCCTCGCCAAGCGAGGCGGCGTAGGTGTCGATGGTCATGATTTTGGCGTGAGGATATTTTTCCCGCAGCTCCTCCGCCGCGAGCGCGGCGGCGTGCGCCGTGCCGCTGATGCCGCCGGACATACCGACGTAGAGCACATCGTCGCCCTGCGCGAGCGCGCGTTCAAAGAACGCCGCCGCCGTTGCGGGGTTGACCATCGAGGTCTTGACCTCGGCGCCCCGGCGCATGGCGTCGTAGAAGGCCTTGCCGTCGAAGTCCGTCTCCTCGTTGTAGTCCTCCGCCATGCCGTTGACTGTGTAGGAAAACGGAATGACCGCGATATCGTACTCGCGCAGCAGCGCGAACGGCAGATTGGCCGAGGTGTCGGTATAGAGCTTCGTCATGGCAAAACTTCCTTTTCTGTATTTCTAAGCAGTGTATCACGTCCCGCGCGCGGAAACAAGCGAAGTTACAGATTCTTTACATTAACCTAACAGCATGACAACGGCAGGGTGGTCACCCTGCCGTTTTTTCGTCAATTCTGCTCAAAGATCGCACGCATGGTCTTGTAGGTCATATAGCAGTCGAGCTTGGCGACCGTCTCGTAGGGCGCGTGCATGGACAGCACGGGAACACCTGCGTCGAGCGTGTCGATGTTGCGCTGCGCCATGAATTTGGCGACCGTGCCGCCGCCGCCCGCGTCGGTCTTGCCGAGCTCCGCCATCTGCCAGAACACGCCGTTGTCGTTGAGCAGCTTACGCACGCGGCCCACGACCTCGGCGGAGGCGTCGCTCGCGCCGGACTTGCCGCCCGCGCCGGTGTACTTGCAAAGGCCCACGCCGTAGTTGACGAAGGCGGCGTTGCGCTTATCGTACACGTCGGCGAAATTCGGGTCGTAGGCGGCGGTCACGTCCGCGCTCAAGCAGAAGGAGCTCGCTAGGCAGTCGCGCAGCGCGACGCCCTGCGCCTCGCACAGGTCCGCCATGAATTTGTCGAACGCTTGCGAGAGCATACCGGAAACGCCCTCGGAGCCGATCTCCTCCTTGTCTGCGAAGATGCACACGGCGGTGCGCTTCGGGCTTTTCGCGTCGAAGATGCCCGCCAGCTCCGCATAGGCGCACACGCGGTCATCGTGGCCGTAGGAGGCGATGAAGCTGCGGTCGAAGCCGATGTCGCGCGCCTTGCCGGCGGGCACGACCTCCAGCTCGGCGGAGATAAGATCCTCCTCCACGATGCCGTACTTCTCATTGAGGAGCTTGAGGACGTTGAGCTTGAAGCGGTCCGAGCAGTCCTCGCCCGCGAGCGGACGGCCGCCGACGAGCAGGTTCAGGCTCTCGCTGGGAATGGCCTCGTTGAGCGGCTTCTTGCCCTGCTCACGGCCGAGGTGCGGCAGCAGATCGTTGATGATGAGCTGCGGATCGCCCTCGTCCGAGCCGATGTGGACGGCGACCGTGGAGCCGTCGCCGCGCACGACCACGCCGTGCAGTTCGAGCGGGATGGTCACCCAATGGTACTTGCGGATGCCGCCGTAGTGGTGCGTCTTGAGATATGCCATCTCCGCCTCCTCATAGAGCGGGCGGGGCTTGAGGTCCAGGCGGGGCGCGTCGGTGTGCGCCGCGCCGATGTTCGCGCCGTGGCTGAGATCCTGCTCGCCGATGACGGCAAGCATAATTGCTTTCCCCCGGTTGTTATAGTAGACCTTGTCGCCCGTCCTGAGCGCCATGCCCTTCTCGTAGGGCACGAAGCCGCGCGCGGACGCCAGCTCGATGCAGTGCTCCACGCACAGCCGCTCGGTCTTGCCGTGGTCGAGGAAATCCTTGTAGTCCTCGCAGTAGGCGTGCATCGCCCGCTCCTCCTCGGCGCTCAGGCGCTCGTAGCCGTTTTTCGGCGCATAAGCGAGCTTTTCCGCCCACTCGTTCTTTTTCTTCTCCGCCATGGTTCATTCCTCCTTGGATTTTTTGATGATGGTATCCAGAAACTCCTCCGCGGCAAGCGCCGCCTGCGCGGGAGTCGGGCAGTTGTTTTCAAAGACCGCGTCGCAGTCCGCGCGGAACGCCTCCTCGCTGCGCTGCGCGCGCACGCGGGCGCGCGCGTAGTCCTCGGAGATGCCGTCGCGCGCCATGATGCGGCGCACGCGCACCTCCTCCGGCGCGGTGACCGCGACGGTCACGTCGCAGATCGCGCCGAGGCCGCTCTCCACGAGCTTGATGGCGTCGAGCGCGATGAGCCGCGCGCCGCTTTCCTCCATGCTCCGCGCGAGTGCACGGGGCAGATGGCGGAAGATGACCGCGTCGAGCCGCGCGAGTGCGCCGGCGTCGCCGAAGACTATATTGCCCAGCTTTTGCCGGTCCAATCCGCCGTCGGGGGCGAATACATCGCCGAACGCGGCGGTCAGGTCGCCGCGCAGCGGCGCGTCGGTCCGGAGCATTTCGTGATAGACCGCGTCGCAGTCGAGCACCAGCGCGCCGCGCCTCTCCAGCGCGCGCAGCAGCGTGGTCTTGCCCGCGCCGGTGCCGCCGGTGATGCCGAGGACAAAGGCGCCGTCCGCCTCCTCCGTGTGGAAGCCCGCGGCCTTCTTGAGCCGGTTGCCGACGGCAAGGCCAAGTCCCGCGCTGTCGGGGCACTGCGCCCAGATGGCGGGCACGTCGGTCGCGTCGAAGGTGCGCAGCGCATCAAAAACGTGCTGCGACTGCGCTAACTTGTCGCCGCTCGCGCCGAGCCGGTGAACGATGTGTCCCGCGAAGAGCGGCGCGAACTCGTCGAAGCAGATCACGCCGTCCCGCTCGCCGAGCGCGGCGAGCAGCCGCCGCGCGCTCGCGCGGGGCGATCCGGTGACGACCGTGACAGGCGCCTTCGGCGCGTAGTGACGGTACTTCATACCCGGCGCGCGGGGCTTCTCCCCCGCCGCCATCTGCTGTGTGACGGCCTTATCCACCGCCACCTCGCCAAGCACGGCGCGCAGCTCCTCGAGCGGCAGCCCGCCCGGGCGCAGCAGGCGCGGCGGCGTACAGGTCAGGTCGATGATGGTCGATTCCACGCCCACGCGGCAGGGGCCGCCGTCCACCACGCCGTCGATCCTGCCGTCCATGTCCTCGCGGACGTGCGCGGCGGTCGTGCAGCTCGGGCGGCCCGAGGTGTTGGCGCTCGGCGCGGCGACCGGAACGCCGGAGGCGGCGATGATGGCGCGCGTCACCGCGTGGTCTGGGCAGCGCATCCCGACGGTCTCCAGTCCGCCGGTGGTGACGAGCGGCACACAGTCCGCCTTCGGCAGTATCATCGTCAGCGGTCCGGGCCAGAAGCGTCCGGCAAGGCGGTAGGCCGTCTCCGGCACGTCCTTGCAGTAGCGCGCGAGCCAGCCCGCGTCGGGAATATGTAGAATGAGTGGATTGTCCTGCGGGCGGCCCTTGGCCTCAAAAATGTGCCGCACGGCGTCCGCGTTCAGCCCGTCCGCGCCGAGGCCGTAGACCGTCTCGGTCGGGATGGCGAGCAGCCCGCCGCAGCGCAAGATGTCCGCAGCCTGTTCGACCGCCGCACTCTCCCGCACCGGATCGGTGATGGTAAAGTATCGGGTATTCAAAAAGGTTCCCCCTTCTGCGTGTCTGAAGCGCTCAGCCCTCCGTGCTCTCGCGCAGCTTTTCTGCCTGCGCCTGCATGGTCAGCGCGTCAATGATCGGGTCAAGGTCGCCGTTGATGACGGCGTCGATGTTGAAATTCTTGCTGTCCCCCGTCAGGCGGTGGTCGGTGACGCGGTTCTGTGGGAAGTTATAGGTACGGATGCGCTCGTTGCGCATCCCGGTGCCGACCTGTGCGCGGCGCTCGTTCGTCACGGCGCTCTCCACGCGCTCGCGTTCCATTTCGTAGAGCTTGCTCGCAAGCATCTGCATACACTTCGCGCGGTTCTGCACCTGTGAGCGCTCCTCCTGACACGCCACGACGATACCCGTCGGCTTGTGGATCAGCCGCACGGCGCTGCTCGTTTTGTTGACGTGCTGCCCGCCCGCGCCCGAGGAGCGGTAGACCTGCATCTC
>DJRC01000070.1 GCA_002437735.1 Oscillospiraceae bacterium UBA6370
CACCGGCATGGTAATTCTTATGGATATGTCACCGCAGGAATACCGGGCGTATATCAAGCAGAAGTCGCCGAGATCTCCCATTGTCAAGGATACGGCGCTGGCCTTTCTGATCGGCGGCGCGATCTGCGTGCTCGGTCAGCTCATTCTAAACGGCTACGGGTCGCTCGGGCTCAACAGGACCGACGCTGGTACCGCGACCTCCGTCACGCTTATCTTTTTAGCGGCGCTGACCACGGGGCTGAACCTGTATAATTCTCTTGCCCGCTTCGCGGGGGCGGGCACGCTCGTGCCGATCACGGGCTTTGCCAATTCCGTCGTCTCGCCCGCCATCGACTTCAAGGCCGAGGGCATCATCACCGGCATGGCGGCGAAGATGTTCATCATCGCGGGGCCGGTGATCGTGTTCGGCACGCTCGCGAGCGTCGTATATGGCGTGGTGCTGATGCTGATGGGATAAAAAAGCCGCGCGGAGCTTTGCATCTGTGGTGCTGCCGCAAACTCCGCAAGGCGTTCCGACAGAAAAGGCGCGCCGTCCGGCGCGCCTTTCTTACGGTATGCGGTTTACTTGTTTGCCATGCGGTAGACGGCAAGGATGCCGTCGTAATCGAGCGGGCAGAACTTGCCGACAACGCGGGTGTGGAAGAAGGTGCAGCGCTCGGCAAGCTCGCGCAGCTGCTCCTCGCTGAGCACGCCGATGCCGAGCTCGGTGAAGGTGGTCGGCATATCAATGGAGCGGAAAAAATCCTCGGTCGTGTCGATGGCGCGGAGGGCAAGGTCACGGTCGCTCTCGCCGTCCTTGCGGGTAAGGCGCCAAACGGCCTCACCGTAGTGCGCGAAGCGCGCGGGGTCGGTGCCCACCACATAGCGCGCCCACTGCGGCCACATGACCGAGAGCGTCGCGCCATGCGCGGCGTCGAACATACCGGAGAGCTCGTGACCAAACTGGTGTACGGAGAAGTCCTTCACGCCGCCGAGGCCCGTGAGATTGTTGTGCGAGAGGGAGCCGGCCCACATGATCTCGCTCATGGCGTCATAGTTGTGACTGTCCTGCATGGCGACGCGGCCCGCGTCGATCACCGTGCGCAGCAGGCCTTCGGCGATCTCGTCGGTCATGCGGTTGGAGGGATGACCGGGGTTGAAGTAGCGCTCAAGCGTGTGCATCATGATGTCCACCACGCCGCAGCCGACCTGGTAGCGCGGGAGCGTATAGGTCAGCTCGGGGTCCATGATGGCGAAGAGCGGGCGCTGCAGATCGGTGTTCAGGCCGCGCTTGAGCGTCGTCTCATCGTTCGTGAGCACGGCGCTGTCGCTTGTCTCGCTGCCGGCGGCGGAGATGGTCAGCACCGCGCCGAGCCTGCTCGTTTTGGTGAGCGCTGCCTTCTTGCTCCAGAAATCCCAGATGTCCGTTTCGGGGTTGGCGACACCGTGAGCGATGGCCTTGGACGTGTCCATCACGCTGCCGCCGCCGACGCCGAGAATGAAGTCCGCGCCGAAGGCGAGCGCCTTCTGCACGCCCTCGCGCGCGTGGGACAGGCGCGGGTTGGGCTGCACGCCGCCGAAGCTCATGTGCTCCAGCCCCGCGTCGGTGAGCGTCTGCTCGATGCGCGCGATGAGCCCGCTCTTCACGGCGCTGTGGCCGCCGTAGACGATAAAGACCTTCGTGCCGCCGAAGTGCTTGACCGCCTCGCCGACGCGGGCCTCCGCGCCCTTGCCGAAATAAATTTTGGTCGGACAGTAAAATTCAAATGCCTGCATGGAATGGGGCCTCCTTGCCTGCGTGCGGAATGAAGCGCACGCGGATTTTCTGCGCCTATGGTAGCACACCTGCGCGCACATTGCAAGAGGTCGAGATGGAGAGAAAAAACGCATTTTTTGCGGTATTTTGTGTTGACATAATGAATGTGGATAACTCTGTGGAAACTGTGAATAACCCTGATTTTACAAGAAATTTACAGGTTGACGCTCGATTATTTTTTGACCGGTGCAAAAACTTTTTGAGAATGCTGCGCGAGTTTTTAACAAGCGCGGGGCGCAGTGTGGGAGCGCATCAAAACACTTGCTATTGTGGGACGGAGCGTCTATAATATACAAGGAATAGTATCCTATGGAAACGGAGAAGACAAATGGCAAAGGCAGGAAAGAATTACGGCAACGAGAGCATTTCCCTACTCGAGGGCGCGGAGCGCGTGCGCAAGCGCCCGGGCGTTATCTTCGGCTCGGACGGACTGGACGGCTGCGAGCACGCGGTGTTCGAGATCCTCTCGAACTCCATCGACGAGGCGCGCGAGGGGCACGGCAAGGTCATCACGCTCACGCATTACGCCGACGGCAGCATCGAGGTGGAGGACAACGGGCGCGGCTGTCCCGTGGATTGGAACCCCAAGGAAAAGCGCTACAACTGGGAGCTCGTGTACTGTGAGCTCTACGCCGGCGGCAAGTACAACAATCTCGACGGCGACAACTACGAATATTCCCTCGGCCTCAACGGCCTCGGCGCCTGCGCCACGCAGTACGCCTCGCGCTACATGGATGTGACCGTCTGGCGTGACGGGAACAAATATTCCCTCCACTTTGAGCGCGGGCAGATCACGGGCAAAAAGGGCGAGGAGCTGAAGATCGAGCCGACCGACCGCGGCAAAAGGACCGGCACGCTTACGCGCTGGCTGCCCGATCTCGACGTATTTACCGACATCAACATCCCCGCGTCGTATTTCACCGACGTGCTGCGCCGTCAGGCGGTCGTCAACGCGGGCATCACGTTCCGCTTCCGCGACCAGGTGGGCGGCAAATTCGAGACGCAGGAGTTCCTCTACGAAAACGGCATCGTGGACTATGTGGCCGAGCTGGCGGGCGAGGGTGCGCTGACCACGCCCGTCTTCTGGGAGACGGAGCGCCGCGGCCGCGACCGCGAGGATAAGCCCGAGTATAAGGTCAGGCTCTCGTGCGCCTGCTGCTTTTCCAACCGTGTGAACGTCATCGAGCACTACCACAACTCCTCGTGGCTCGAGCACGGCGGCGCGCCGGAAAAGGCGACCAAGACCGCCTTCGTCTACGCCATCGACAAGTATCTCAAGGACAGCGGCAAGTATCAGAAAAATGAGAGCAAGATCACCTGGCAGGACGTGGAGGACTGCCTCGTGCTCGTGTCCAACAACTTCTCCACGCAGACGAGCTACGAGAACCAGACAAAGAAGTCCATCACGAACAAATTCGTGCAGGAGGCGATGACGGACTTCCTCAAATCGCGCCTGGAGACCTACTTCATCGAGAACCGCGTCGAGGCGCTCAAGATCGCCGAGCAGGTGCTCATCAACAAAAGGAGCCGCGAGAGCGCGGAAAAGCAGCGCCTGAACATCAAGAAAAAGCTCTCCGGCAATATCGACATCTCCAACCGCGTGCAGAAGTTCGTGGACTGCCGCACGCGCGACGTGTCCCGCCGCGAGATCTATATCGTCGAGGGCGACAGCGCTCTCGGCAGCGTCAAGCTCTCGCGCGACGCGGAGTTTCAGGGCATCATGCCCGTGCGCGGCAAAATTCTGAACTGCCTCAAGGCCGATTACGCCCGCATTTTCAAAAGCGAGATCATCACCGATCTTCTGAAGGTGCTCGGCTGCGGCGTGGAGGTGCAGGGCAAGGCGGTCAAGGAGCTCAACGCCTTTGACCTCAATAACCTGCGCTGGAGCAAGGTCGTTATCTGCACCGATGCGGACGTGGACGGCTTCCAGATCCGCACGCTGATCCTGACGATGATCTACCGTCTCTGCCCCACGCTCATCCGCGAGGGCTACGTCTACATCGCGGAAACGCCGCTCTTTGAGATCAACTGCGGTGACAAGACGTGGTTCGCCTACTCCGACAAGGAGAAGAACGACATCGTCAAGCAGCTCGAGGGCAAGCGCTATAAGGTCGACCGCTCCAAGGGCCTCGGTGAGAACGACCCCGAGATGATGTGGCTGACGACCATGAACCCCGAAACGCGCCGCCTCATCAAGGTCATGCCCGAGGACGCGGAGGCGACCGCGCAGGTCTTTGATCTGCTCCTCGGCGACAATCTGCAGGGAAGAAAAGATCACATCGCGGAGAACGGCTATAAGTATCTGGAGCTGGCGGACATTTCGTAGGAGGGCGGAAAACGGGGCAAAGCCCTTGCAAAAGGGCGGCATTCATGGTACGCTGAAGGAACAGGACACCCAACAGACCCATACAGGGAAGGAGAAGGAAACATGAAAAAGCTGATTTCTCTTCTGCTGGCGCTGACGTTGGCGCTGGCGCTGGCCGTCCCCGCGAGCGCGGACGAGTATGGCTATGCCGCGGACGGCGGGGACATTGGCATCATCGGCGGGGCCGATGGGCTGATCTATATTCTCGTCGGAGAGGATCAGGGGACTGCCCCGGACACGATCTTCGGTACCGCGGAGAATATTGACTGGGCTGCCTTCATGAAGGAGATGGCGGAGCTGAGCGCCGCGCTGGAAAAGGAACAGCGTGAGCAGAACATCAAGGCGCTCGGCGGCGTGGTCGGGCAGGTCAACGTGCTGCTGGGCGACCGGTGCATCGCCTTCACCGACGCGGTGCCCGAGGTGAAGAACGGGCGCACGATGGTGCCGCTGCGCGCCGCGCTCGAGGCGATGGGCGCAAAAGTCGATTACGACGCAGGTACCAAGACCGCCATTGTGACGGGCGAAAAGGCGAGCTTCACCCACGTTATCGGCAGCGACGTCATCACGCTCTCCGACGGTTCGACGGTGAAGATGGACGTCCGGTCCTATGTGACGCCCTCCAACCGCACGATGGTGCCGCTGCGCTTCTTCTCGCAGGTGCTTGGCTACGACGTGTTCTGGGACAACGACTACCGCATGGCGTTCCTGCTTGATGAGGAGACCTTCGCGGAGAAGGTGGACAGCCGTCTCACCATCCTCAACGGCTATCTGGCCGGAAACACGAAGCGCTCTGACGCCTCGAAGAATTATAAGGAGGACATGACGCTCTCCGGCACGGTCAAGGTCATTGACTCCATCAAGGGCGACCGCAGCTATCCGTATTCCGGCAAGGCGTCCGTGCTGTTGGGCAAGGACGGCATGAGCATGAGTCTGAGCGCCGACCTCAGCGCTCTGGCGGAGTATTTCGAGGAGCTTGCCGGCGAGCCGCTGCCGGAGGCCTATCGCGCGGCGTTCATCAAGCCGGAGCTGGAGGCCATTTACGGCGATAAGCTCTATTATAGGTCGCCGCTCTTTGACGCGCTGATGGCGGAGGAGGACGGCACGCAGACCGTCTCCGGCGCGTGGTATGTGACGGACGCCGCGATGAGCTTCGGCGATCTCTGGGCATCGACCTACAGCGGCAATGAGGACTACACCGTCGGCAAGACCATCTATGCCGCAATGAAGCAGGGCGACGCGAACGGGTTCTTTGAGAGCTGGTCGGACAAGACCTCGCTTGCCTCCGGTATGGTCGGGATGTTCGGCGACGAGACCTTCACCAAGTCGGGCAGCAGCTATAAGTGGCACTTCGACAAGGAGACGCTGGCTGCGCTGCTGGTGGAAGCGGGCATGGACGCGGAGACGGTCCCGGGCTTTATCGCGGACATCGGCATCGACGAGCTGAGCATTGACATGACGCTTCGCAGCGACGGCAGCGCGGAGGTGAAGTGCGTGCTGGCGGTGGAGGACGGTGAGACGACGGCTTGCCGCATTGATTTCGCGTTCGCCGGAAGCAACAGCCGCGCGACCGCCAAGGGAACGGTGCAGGTGCGCAACGTCTGCGACGTGACCTTTGACGCGGCGGTCAGCGTCCGCACGACGAGCGAGAAGCCCCTTGCCGTTCCACCCGCGGGCACGACGGTCATCGAGCTTCCCACGGCGGGACAGAAGTAACCAAATCAAAAAGGGAACGCGCTCTGCGTGAGCGCGTTCCCTTTTCCTCTTTTGAAGGGCCTTATTCGATGCCGAGGACCTTATATTCCTTGTCCTCCACCGCCTTCTTGAGCGCGGCGTCGTCCACGGGGGACTGCAGCGTCACGACGGCGGTGCCGGCGGTGTGGCTGACCTCGGCGTCCACGACCTCGGGAATGGACTCGAGCGCCTTTTTGACGGCGGCCTCGCAGTGAGTGCACATCATGCCTTCGATCTTCAGTGTCTTTTTCATGGGTTCCTTCTCCTTTTCCGTTGTTGCTTTTTCTTCTGCCGGCGCTGTGTTTGCAGAGACAGATTTTTTTCTGCGCTTGTGGTCGTGCTTCGGGTCGCGGAGCTTGAAGAGGTTCAGCCGCAGGGCGTTGGACACCACGCAGAAGCTCGACAGGCTCATCGCCGCCGCGCCGAACATGGGGTTGAGCGTCAGCCCCAGCGGGACGAACACGCCTGCGGCCAGCGGGATGCCGAGCGTGTTGTAAAAGAACGCCCAGAAGAGGTTCTGGTGGATGTTGCGCAGCGTCGCGCGACTTAGGCGGATGGCGGCAGGCACGTCGCTCAGGCGGCTCTTCATCAGCACCACGTCCGCCGCGTCGAGCGCGACGTCCGCGCCCGCGCCGATGGCGATGCCGATGTCCGCGCGGGTGAGCGCGGGAGCGTCGTTGATGCCGTCGCCGACCATGGCGACCTTGCCGCGCTCGCGCAGACGGCGGATCTCCACTTCCTTGCCGTCGGGCAGCACACCGGCGATCACGCGGTCCACGCCTGCGGCGGCGCCGATGGCGCGCGCCGTGCGCTCGTTGTCGCCCGTGAGCATGACGACCTCAATGCCCATATTCCGCAGCTCGCGCACGGCCTGCGGGCTGTCGGGCTTGATGACATCCGCCACGGCGATGACGCCGAGGAGCCTGCCGTTTTCGCTGAAGAGCAGCGGCGTTTTGCCGTCCTCCGCGAGCGCTTCGCAGCGCGCCCACATCGTGGGGGAGACCTCCGACGCGGTGGAAACGTAGGCGAGACTGCCGCCGCAGAGCGTCTGCCCGTTCCGCACGGCGGTCAGCCCGTTGCCGGAGAGCGCCCGGAAGTCCGTGACCTCGTCCGCCGTCAGGCCGTCGGCCTGTGCCCTTTCCAGAATGGCGCGGGCGAGCGGATGCTCGCTCTTCTGCTCGAGCGCGAGCGCCGCGCGGAGCAGCTCCGCTTCGCTTACGCCGTCTGCGGGAAGAAGCTCGGTGACCTGCGGCTCGCCCGCAGTGATGGTGCCGGTCTTGTCGAGCGCGACGATGTCCACGCGGCCCGTCTCCTCCAGCGACGCGGCGGTTTTGAACAGGATGCCGTTCTTCGCGCCCAGTCCGCTGCCGACCATGATGGCGACGGGCGTGGCAAGCCCCAGCGCGCAGGGACAGCTGATGACGAGCACGGAGATGCCGCGCGCGAGGGCAAAGCCGACGCTCTGACCGAGCAGCAGCCACACGGCGGTCGTCACCGCCGCGATGGCAATGACGGTCGGCACGAATACGCCGGAAACCCTGTCCGCGATCTTTGCGATGGGGGCCTTGGTCGCGGCGGCGTCGCTGACCATCTGAATGATCTGCGAGAGCGTGGTGTCCTCGCCGACGCGGGTGGCGCGGCATTTGAGAAATCCCGACTGATTGACGGTAGCGGCGCTCACCGTGTCTCCCACGGTTTTATCGGCAGGAATGCTTTCGCCGGTCAGTGCCGATTCATTGACGGCACTGCTGCCTTCCAGCACCTCTCCGTCTACCGGAATATTTTCTCCGGGACGAACCACAAATATGTCGTCCTTGCGCACCTGTGCAATCGGTACGACCACTTCCGTACTGTCACGAACCACGGTGGCGGTTTTCGGTGCGAGCTTCATCAGACTTTTCAGCGCGTCGGTGGTTTTTCCCTTGGAGCGCGCCTCCAGTGTTTTACCCACGGTGATGAGCGTCAGAATCATCGCGGCGGATTCAAAGTAGAATTCCATCATGTAGTGCATGACCGCTTCCGTGTCCCCGTGCGTCTGTGCCGCCGTCATGGCGAAAAGTGCGTAGGTGCTGTATACGAAAGCGGCAGTGGCGCCCAAGGCTACCAGCGTGTCCATGTTGGGGGCGCGGTGCCACAGCGCCTTGAAACCGCTGACAAAAAATTGTCGGTTGATGATCATGATGACAATGGTCAGAAGCATCTGCGTCAGTCCCATCGCTACATGGTTTCCGTCATAAAAAGACGGCAGCGGCCAGTTCCACATCATGTGTCCCATGGAAAAATACATCAGAACCGCCAAAAATCCCACCGACCACCAAAGCCGCCTGCGCAAAGCAGGAGTTTCACGATCCTGCAATTGATCTTCCTGCACGGGCTCTTCACTGTGATCCTTGAGCGAAGCGCCGTAGCCTGCCTGCCGCACGGCGTTGATTATATCCTGCGGTGAGGCGGTTCCATCCACGCCCATGGAATTGGTCAGCAGGCTGACGGCGCAGGAAGTGACACCGGGCACGTGCGACACGGCTTTTTCCACACGGGCGGAACAAGCTGCACAGCTCATGCCGGTGACCTGATATTGTGTCATATAAATCCCTCCGTTATTTCATCAGTTTTTGCAATGTGTTTACCAGCTCGTCCACCACTTCGTCCTTTCCCTCGCGGATGTCCTGAATCACGCAGGTGCGGATGTGATTGGCGAGAAGTTCTTTGTTGAACGCGTTGACCGCGGCGTTCACGGCGGCGGACTGTATCAGAATGTCGGGACAGTACGCTCCGTTTTCCACCATGGTGCGGATGCCGCGGATCTGTCCTTCGATGCGGTTGAGCCGGTGAATCAGATGCGTGTATTCTTCGGGTGAACGCTCCTTTTTTCTTTGTGAGCAGTGACAGCAAGTCTTTTTCTCCATAAAATCCCTCCGAACGATATACCCCTTGGGGGTATTTTTATTATATACCCTCGTGGGGTATATGTCAAGCGCTTTTTCGGATATTTATAGCATAAAGCTTTTTCCGCAAAATATCCGAAAAGAGGCGGAACCGCGTTTACGGTTCCGCCTCATCGTGAAAAATCAGACTTTTCGTTTGGAAAGCGTATTCATCAGAATGTAAATGCCGATCAGCAAAAGAATGGAGCCGGAGAGAATGAGCAGCATCGTACCGATTTCGACTTTGTGATCGAAGAAATACAAATTGCAGTCCACACTGTCCCGAATCGCTTCCACCACTTCCGCGGGAAAGCCATCGTCACTCATCTGCGAAAAGACGCCGCGCATGGCGTGATTGCGCATGAGTGAAGTGCCGTAAGTGCCGNNGCGTGGTGTCCTCGCCGACGCGCGTGGCGCGGCAGCGCAGGAAGCCGGACTGGTTGACCGTCGCGGCGGAGACCGTGTCGCCCGCGGTCTTGTCCACCGGCAGGCTCTCGCCCGTCAGCGCCGCCTCGTTGACGGCGCTCGTGCCGTCGAGCACCACGCCGTCCACGGGGATGCTCTCGCCGGGACGGACTACGAAGATGTCGTCCTTCTGCACCTGCTCGATGGGAACCTCAAGCTCCCTGCCGTCCCGCTCGACCGCCGCGGTCTGCGGGGCGAGCTTCATCAGACTCTTGAGCGCGTCGGTCGTGCGGCCCTTGGAACGGGCTTCGAGCATCTTGCCGACGGTGATGAGCGTGAGGATCATGGCGGCGGACTCAAAGTAGAAATCCATCATGTAGGTCATCACGGCTTCCGTGTCGCCGCGCACCTGCGCACCAGTCATGGCGAAGAGGGCATAGGTGCTGTAGCCGAAGGCCGCCGTCGCGCCGAGGGCGACGAGCGTATCCATGTTCGGCGCGCGGCACCACAGGCTTTGGAAGCCGCTGATAAAAAATTTCTGGTTGATGACCATGACGGCGACCGTTAAAAGCAGCTGGGTCAGGCCCATCGCCACATGGTTGTCCGTGTAAAATGCAGGCAGCGGCCAGCCCCACATCATGTGTCCCATTGAGAAATACATCAGCACGAGCAGGAAGCCGAGCGACCAGAGCAGCCGGCGCTTCAGCTTCGGCGTTTCGTGATCCTCCAGCGCGGCCTCCGCCTCGGCGGCGCTCGGCGCGGCTTTGCCCGCGCCCTTCAAGGACGCGCCATAGCCTGCCGCCTGCACAGCGGTGATGATGTCCTGCGGCGCGGCGGCGCCCTCCACGCCCATCGAGTTCGTCAGCAGGCTCACCGAGCAGGACGTGACGCCCGGGACCTTGCTCACCGCCTTTTCGACCCGGGCCGAGCAGGCGGCGCAGCTCATGCCGGTCACATTGTATTGTGTCATTGCGTGTTCCTCGGTTCTGTGAAATTGCGGTTAGGTTGTGCGGTTTTCGCTCATTTCATGAGCTTCTGGAGCGTCGTCACCAGCTCGTCGATGGTCTCGTCCCTGCCGGCGCGGATATCCTCCGCCACGCAGGTGCGGATGTGCGCGGCAAGCAGCTCCTTGTTGAAGGCGTTGACCGCCGCATTGACCGCCGCGGCCTGCACTAAAATGTCGGGACAGTACGCGCCGGACTCCACCATGCTGCGGATGCCGCGGATCTGACCCTCGATGCGGTTGAGCCGGTGAATGAGCTTTTTGTACTCCTCCGGCGAGCGCTCCTTTTTGCGCTGCGAGCAGTGACAGCATTCCGATCGGTCCATATACCGTGCCTCCCTAATAGCAAATATACCCCTTGGGGGTATTTGCACTATATACCCCTATAGGGTATTTGTCAAGAGGAAAAAAGAGAAAAGGTCTCAGGACCTTTTCTCTTCCTTCCTGTCGATGATGGTCGCGGTGGCGCGCACGCGGCGCAGATCGAAGTCGCGCACGTTCCAGCGCTCGATGAGGTCGCTGATCTGCCCCTCGGCCTCGGCGACCTCCTCCTCGAACGCGCGGGCGGAGATGCGCAGCGCGCCGTGACCGAGGATGATGACCTGCTCCATGTTGTCCGACGTGGCGACGCGGACGCGGTGGTTTTTGCCGAGGTCGTAGGTCGCGCGCTCGATGTAGCTGTCGGCGGTCTGCGCCTCCTTGGTATAGACGATGTAGATGCCGTTTTTCTTTTCCATCGAGCCGGGATTGCCCTTGACCCTGTAGGCGTCGAAGACCAGAATGATCTCGCACCTGCGCCAGCCGCGGTAGTTGGCAAGGATGCCCGCGAGCGCCTCGCGCGCGGCGGCGACGTCCTGCGCGGCGAGCTTTTTGAGCGCGTCCCACGCGAAGATGATGTTGTAGCCGTCCACGAGCAGGTACTCGGGGCCGGTCTTCTGATTTTTGATGCTGTAGCGCGTCTCGTCGAGCGCGGTGCGCGCGGGCGCGCGCTTGGGCTCAAACGCGCGGCGCTCGACCTTGCCGTAGGTGCTCTCGAAGATGGCAAGCAGCTCCTTGTCCTCGGCGGCGGAGCCGGAGGACGCGCGGCTGCGCGCCGGCATGGACTCGGTAGCTTCAGTGGGGCGCTCCTGCAGGATGCAGGGAACGTGCGCACGCACCTTGACCTCGTTCCACGGAACGTAGACGCCCGCGCCGTGCTCGCAGAACACCGAGCCGGTGGGATTTTCCGCGTCGCGCTCGGGATCGTAGCCGATGGCGGCGATGACGCTCTCCGCGTCCGCGCAGGGCTCGTAGCCGCGCAGGGTGCAGCTCAGACGGCCGCGTCCGCGGGTGTAGGCCGCGACCTCGCGCGCGTAGCTGCGCAGTCCCTTGACCGGTGCGAAGCCGGTGAGCACTGTTTCCTCGCCGACCGTTTCCGGCGCGTCCGCCGAGCCGCCCATCGCGGCAAGGTCGGTCATCGCGCGGCCCACGCACTCCGGCGGCAGCTCGAGACGGAAATCGTAAAACGGCTCGAGCAGTACGCTCTCGGCCTGCATCAGACCCTGCCGCACGGCGCGGTAGGTCGCCTGCCGGAAATCGCCGCCCTCAGTATGCTTGAGGTGCGCGCGCCCCGCGAGGAGCGTGATTTTCACGTCGGTCAGCGCACTGCCCGTCAGCACGCCCGGATGCGCGCGCTCGGCAAGATGGGTGAGAATGAGACGCTGCCAGTTGAGGTCCAGCTCGTCCGTCGGACAGGCGGAGGCGAGCTGAACGCCGCTCCCGCGTGGGGCGGGCTCGAGCAGCAGATGCACCTCGGCGTAGTGGCGCAGCGGCTCAAAGTGCCCCACGCCCTCGACGGCGCCGGCAATGGTCTCCCTGTAAACGATGCCGCCCTCGCCGAACGTGACAGAGAGGTCGAAGCGGTCGGATATGAGCCGCTGCAAAATTTCCAGCTGCACCTCGCCCATCAGCTCGGCGTGCAGCTCGCCGGAGGCTTCCTCCCACACGATGCGGAGCATCGGGTCCTCGTCCTCCAGCTCGCGCAGCTTCGGGAGAACGGTGTGCGCGTCCGTGCCGTCGGGCAGGAGGATGCGGTAGGTCAGAACGCTTTGCAGCACAGGCTTTTCGCCGTCCGCCTCCGTCCCGAGCCCCTGTCCGGGATAGGTGTCCGCAAGGCCCGTGACCGCCACGACCTCGCCCGCGCCCGCCGCGTCGAGCGGACGGAACTTCGCGCCGGAGTATAGCCGGAGCTGGTCGGCCTTGCCGCAGGGAAGCTGCGTTTTTGCCCGCAGCATCCCGCCGGTGACCTTTAGGTGCGTGAGCCGCGTGCCCTGCGCGTCGCGGGAAATTTTGAATACCCTTGCGCCAAAGTCCGCGCCGCGCGCCGGCTCGCGCGTAAAGCGCGCGAGCAGCTGCAAAAACTCCGCTACGCCCTCGTTTTTGAGCGCGGAGCCGAAGCAGCAGGGAAAGATCTTCCGCGCGGAGATCAGACCGGCAAGCGTGTCGTCCGAAAGCGAACCGTGCTCCAGCAGCTCCTCGAGGGCCGCTTCGTCGGTCAGCGCGGCGTGCTCGTCGCGCACGTCCGGCTCCGCGCCGAGATCGACGCACGCGCCGAAGCTCCTTTGCAGTCCCGTCAGCAGCGCCGCGCGGTCCGCGCCCGCAAGGTCCATCTTGTTGATAAAGAGAAACGTCGGCACGCCGTAGCGCTCCAGCAGCCGCCAAAGCGTGCGGGTGTGGCCCTGCACGCCGTCCGTGCCGCTGATGACAAGAATCGCGTAGTCGAGCACCTGCAGGGTGCGCTCCGCTTCGGCGGAGAAATCGACGTGGCCCGGCGTATCGAGCAGCGTGATGTGCGTGCCGCCGCAGTCGAGCACCGCCTGCTTGGCAAAGATGGTGATGCCGCGCTCGCGCTCGAGCGCTTCGGTATCCAGAAAGGCGTCGCCGTGATCGACGCGGCCGAGCGTGCGCAGCGCGCCTGCGGCATACAAAAGGCCCTCGGAGAGGGTCGTTTTGCCCGCATCGACGTGGGCGAGTATTCCGATGGTAAGTTTTTTCATGGCCTGTCCTCTGAAAAAGCGCCGCAGCGCATCCGTTTTTCTCTACGATACCATGCTTTTGCGCCCGCGTCAAATGGAAAAGGGCTGCCGGCGGCAGCCCCTTCGCTCACAGCTTTTATGATCTTCCGTAGATGCGCGTCATTTCACGGATCTGCCCGGCGAGCTTTTTGCTCGCCTCGCCCGGGAGCATACGCCACTCCCAGTTGCCGCGGCTCGTGCCGGGGATATTCATGCGGTGGCCCGCGCCGAGGTCGAGCCAATCCTGCATCTGCGCGACGAAGAGCTTTGCCACCGAGCTCATGCCGCCGCGGATAATGCCGCGGTTGAAGCCCTCGCGGTCGTTGAGCCCGAGGTACTGCACGGCGAAGGCGATATCCGCCTTGTCCGCCTCCGTGCGCCAGAGGGCGAGGGGAGCATTGTCATGCGTGCCGGTGTAGCAGATGCAGTTCTCCCCGTAACTGTGCGGCAGATAGCTGCTCGTGTCGCGCGAGTCAAAGGCGAATTCCAGCACCTTCATGCCGGGCAGACGCGAGTCGGCAAGCAGCTGCGTGACCTCCGGCGTGGGATAGCCGAGATCCTCGGCGATGAACTCAATGTCGTGGAACCAGCCGGTCAGCACGCCGACGAGCGCCATGCCAGGGCCCTTGACCCAGCGGCCGTTTTTCGCGGTCGTTTCGCCGTAGGGCACGGCCCAGTAGCTCTCGAAGCCGCGGAAGTGGTCGATGCGGATGACGTCGTAGAGCTTCGCCGCCCCGCCGATGCGGCGGATCCACCATTCAAAGCCGTCCTTCTGCATGGCCTCGTAGTCGTAGAGGGGATTGCCCCAGAGCTGACCGTCGGCGCTGAAGTAGTCCGGCGGCACGCCGGAGACCTCAACGGGCACGTTGCGCTCGTCGAGCTGGAACTTCTCCGGCTCACTCCACACGTCGGAGGAGTCCATCGCCACATAGATGGGGATGTCGCCGATGATGCGGATGCCGAGGCCGTTGATGTAGCTCTTGAGCGCGCTCCACTGCTGGAAAAAAAGAAACTGGATGTAGGTGAACAGCTCCACGTCCTCGTGAAGCTCCGCGCGGTACCGCTCAAGCGCGTCGGCCCAGTGCAGCCGCGCGCCCTCATCGGGCCATTCGGTCCAGGACTTCATGCCGAAATGCCGCTTGAGCGCCATGAAGAGCGCGTAGTCCGGCAGCCAGCGGCTGTTTTCCGCCCCGAAGGCGGCGACCGCCTCGCGGTCGCGCTCCCAGCCGCGCGCCTTGGCCCTTTCGAGCAGCGCAAAGCGGCTCTCGTAAATTTTGCCGTAGTCGACATAGCGCGACTCCGTGCCCCACGCGCAGGAGGTGACTTCCTTGCGTGTGAGCAGCTTATCCTTGATGAGCAGATCGAGATCGATGAAGTATGGGTTGCCCGCAAAGGTCGAAAAGCTCTGGTAGGGCGAGTCGCCGTAGCTCGTGGGGCCGAGCGGCAGGAGCTGCCAGTAGCCCTGCCCCGCCGCGTGGAGAAAATCGGCAAAGTCATAGGCCGCCTTGCCGAACGTGCCGATGCCGTAGGGCGAGGGGAGCGAGGAGATCGGCATCAGAATGCCGGAGGAACGATTCATGTGAGATCAGCCTTTCACGGCGCCGGCCGCGACGCCCTTGATGATGTATTTCTGGCAGCAGAGGTAGAAGATGATGACGGGGACGATGCTTAGGAAGATGAGTGCCATCGTCGCGCCGAGATCGACCGTGCCGTAGCTGCCCTTGAGGTACTGGATATGGATGGGGATGGTCTTGTACTTGGTGCTGTCGAGCACGAGATAGGGGAGCAGATAGTCGTTCCACACCCACATGATCTCGAGGATGCCGACGGAGATCATCGTGGGCCGCAGCATCGGGAACACGACGGAGAAATAGGTGCGCAGCGGACCGCAGCCGTCGATGGCGGCGGCCTCCTCGATCTCCAGTGGGATGGACTTCACGAAGCCCACAAACATGAAGATGGCAAGGCCCGCGCCGAAGCCGAGGTAGATGATGGGAATGGTCCAGGGCGTGTTGAGCGCGACCTTTTCGAGGCTGCCGCTCGCAAGGTTAAAGTAAGGTATCTTCACGCGGTCGGCGGTCTTGGAGAGGGTAAACATGACCATCTGGAACGGCACGACCATGGAAAAGACGCAGAGGTAATAGACGCCGCGGCAGAGCTTGCTGTCCACGCGGGCAATGTACCACGCGGCCATCGAGGTGCACAGCAGGATCAGCGCCGTGGAGACGAGCGTGATGAAAAGGCTGTAGAACGCGGACTTCCAGAAGGGATAGTTGCCGAAGGTGACGCCCTTGATGTAGTTCGCCCAGCCGGCAAAGCTTTCGGCGGTGGGCAGGGCAAAGGTCTCGGTCTTGACATAGGTGTTGAGCTTGAAAGAGTTGAGCACCACGGCCAGCACCGGCAGGACGTAGAGGATGCAGATGAAGGCCAGCACGACCGAAAGAATGGTCTTGCGGCGGCGTTCGGCGGAAAGAGAACCGTTCATTACTGCTGCACCTCCTTTTTGCGTGTAGCACGCAGCTGGATCAAGCCGATGGCGGCGACGAGCAGGAAGAACAAAACAGCCTTGGCCTGCGCGGTGCCGCGGGAGTTGACGTTCTGCCCGTAGAACGTGTTGTAGATGTTCAGCGCCAGCATCTCGGTCGTCTTGATGGCCGAGCCGTCGGACTGGATGATGTAGGGCTGACCGCCCGTGAGGGCAAGGTTCTGGTCAAAGAGCTTGAAGCTGTTCGTCAGCGTGAGGAAGGTGCAGATGGTGATGGAGGGCATCACGTTCGGGATGGTGACCTTCCAAAGCGTCTGCCAGCGGTTCGCGCCGTCGATCTTCGCGGCCTCGAGCATATCCTCGGGCACGGCCTGCAAGCCGGCAATGTAAATGATCATCATATAGCCGACCTGCTGCCAGCACATGAGGATGATGAGGCCCCAGAAGCCGTATTTCGTCTCCAGCAGGATCGACGTGCCGTAGCGCGAGAGGATGCCGTCGAAGATCATCGACCACACATAGCCCAGCACGATGCCGCCGATGAGGTTCGGCATGAAGAACACCGTGCGGAAGAGATTGCTCCCCTTGATGCCCTGCGTGAGGGCATAGGCCACGGCGAAAGCCAGCACGTTGATGAACACGAGCGAGACGAGCGCAAAGAGCGCCGTGTACCAGAATGAATGGACAAAGCTCGCGTCGTTCAGCGCCTTGATGTAGTTGCCAAAACCGATGAACTGCGCGTCCGAGGTCGTCTTGAACTTGCAGAACGAGAGGTACACGCCCTTGCAGAACGGGTAGACGAAGCCAATGGCGAAGGCGCAGAGCATGGGGCCCATGAACAGCGGAGCCCACCGCCGGATCGGACGGCGGACGAGCGAGCTGTTGACGGCTGCTGCGTCGTGTTTACGCTTCAATTCGATCACTCCCATCGAGATAGATTGACTGAGCACGGCGCGGGCCTCGTGCGGCCTCTGCCGTGGTAGAAGAAGAGGACGGGCGAAGGCCCGCCCTCTTCATAAGAATTGTAGGTTTTGCGGTGTGGAGACGCTTAGCCGTTGGCGGCAGCGTACTGCACAGCCCAGCCGTCCACGAACGCGGTCTTGACCTGCTCCCAGTTGGCGTCGGTGGGATCGTTGTCATACTGGTTCATCGCGGCGACGATGGCTTCACGGTAGGCGTCGACGTTGGGCTGGAAGTTGGTGACCCAAGGCATGACGTAGTTGCCCTCGGCGGCGTAGGCGTTGGCGTCGGCCAGGAAGCCGCAGGTGGACTCGGCAGCCTGCTTGTAGGGCATGACGGCGAATTCATCGACCAGCATACGGGAGACCTCAGCGTCGGTGACGAGCCAATACATGAAGTCGAGCGTAGCCTGAATGTCCTCGGCGGAGGCCTTGGCGTTCACGGCCCAGCAGTTCTCGGTACCGCAGTTCAGACCGGCCTTCTCCTCACCGGCAACGCCGCAGTAGAAGGGGATCATGGAGAGGTTGTCGAGACCGTACTGGTCAGCGCCGGTGCCGGTCAGAGCTGCCCACTCCCAGGAGCCGTTCTGATAGAACACAGCCTGCTCCTTGCCGAACTCGGCCTGAGCGTCATAGCCGCCGGCAGCGAGGGTGGAGGGAGCGACCGCGCTGTTGTTGATGTAGAGGTCCCAAAGGTTCTTGAAGTTCTGCATGTAGGTACCCTTGATGCTCGGGGGGCAGACCTTCCAGGCGTCGGGATCGTCCACGGACTCATAGTAGTATTCGAGGTTGGCGAGGTGGCCGGTGAAGCGCCAGCTGGAGTCGCTGCTCATGGAGGAGGAGGTGAAGGCGTCGAAGCCCAGCTCGGCGGCGCGGGAGTGGATGTCCTCGACGACGGCCTTGAGGGTCTCGAAGTTGGTGATGTCGCTGAGCTGATAGCCGGCCTTTGCCAGCAGGTCCTCGTTGACGATGATGCCGTAGCACTCATAGCAATAGCCGATGGAGCAGAGCTTGCCGTCGGCATCGTAGAGGTTGTAGGCGTCGGTGGTCAGCTCACCCGCGATGGGGGTGCCGGTTAGGTCGTAGCAGTAGTCGCCCCAGGTGTCCACGGCGGCCTGGTTGCCGACGACGAACATCGTGGGGGGATTTTCCTTATCCATCGCGGCGGTCAGGGTCTCGTTGTAGGTGCCGGACGCGGCGGTCTGGATGGTGACGGGCACGCCGGTCTTTTCGGTGTACATCGCGGCGACCTTCTGCAGGGTGCCGTCCGCCTCGGGCTTGAAGTTCAGCCAGAACACGCGGCCGGCGGCCTCGGTGGTGTCACCGTCGCCGGAGGGCTCTTCGGCCGTCTTATTGCCGCAGGCAACGAGGCTGAGAGCCATGACAAGTGCCAGGACAAGCGCAAGATACTTCTTCATGTTTCATTGATCTCCTTATTCAAATTTATTTTCACGCGATATCGCGGGAAAATCATTTCGTCAGGTCGCGCACGGATTCGCCCGCGCGCAGGGTGGTCGGCAGCGTAAGATGGTCGTGCGCGCCGCCGCGGATGACGCCGAGCAGCAGCTCGACGCTTTTTGTGCCCATGGCCGTCATCGGCTGGCAGAGGGTGGTGAGCATGGGATGGATGTACTCGGAGACGTTGATGCCGTCGATGGCGATGATGGAGCAGTCCTCGGGAATGGAGCGCCCGCTCTCGCGCAGGGCGCGCATCGCGCCGATGGCCAT
>DJRC01000068.1 GCA_002437735.1 Oscillospiraceae bacterium UBA6370
GCTCTCACAGGGCTTTGGAAAGCCCGAGATGCCGCCGAGCTGCCGCAGCGTCGGAAAGCGGTCCGCGCGGCCGGTGAGTATTTTATGGACGTAGCACTGATGCCCCACGTCAAAAACGAGGCGGTCGCGCGCCGTGTCGAACACGCGGTGGATGGCGACGGTCAGCTCCACCACACCGAGGTTCGAGGCGAGGTGCCCGCCGGTGTGCGAGACCTGTGTGACAAGAAAGCCACGCAGCTCGTCGCAAAGAAGCGGAAGCTCCGAGCCGTCGAGCGCCCGGAGGTCTTCCGGCGAATGAATTCGGTCCAAGATCAACGTAGTATCCCCTTGCAGTTGTTTTCGGGCGGCCCGGCAGGAGCGCGGGATACCGCCGTCATGTCAAATTATGGTCATTATAGACCATCGTGCGGAAATATACAAGATATACAGCGCGTTATTCACCGCAAAATTTTTGTGAACGACGCAAAACAGGGCGGAGTCCCGAAGGTCTCCGCCCTGTCGGGCGTTACTTGTTCCGTGTTTCCATGCTGCGCGAGAGCGCGGCGAGGAAGTCCGCTTCTCCACCGAACGGACTGAGCGCGGAGATCGCCTCGTCCGTCAGACGCACGACCTCTCGTTCGCACGCCGCAAGGCCGAGGAGATCGACGAAGGTGGTCTTTTTCTCCGCCTTGTCCGAGCCGATGGGCTTGCCGAAGGTCGCCTCGTCGCCGATCACGTCGAGCATATCGTCGCGGATCTGGAAGGCAAGGCCGAGCGCGTCGGCATAGCGCTGCGCCGCATCCGCCTGCTCCGCCGTGCCGCCCGCGGCGGCGACGCCCATCAGACAGGCCGCGCGGATGAGCGCGCTCGTTTTGCGCAGATGGATCGCCATCAGCTCGCCGCGGTCGAGGGAGCGGCCCTCCCATTCGAGGTCGAGCTGCTGGCCGCCGCAGATGCCGGCGTGACCCGCGGCGTGCGTCAGGATCTGCCCACAGCGCAGCGCGCGCTCCGGCGCAAGCGGCGCGGAGAGCACCGTTTCAAAGGCGAGAGCCTGCAGCGCGTCGCCCGCCAGCACGGCGGTGGCCTCGCCGAACACCTTGTGGTTCGACGGCTTGCCGCGACGCAGATCGTCGTCGTCCATGCACGGCAGATCGTCGTGAATGAGCGAATAGGTATGCAGCAGCTCCACACCGCAGGCGGCGGGAAGCGCGGCGTGAACATCGCCGCCGCAAAGGCGGCAGAATTCCAGCGTCAGGATCGGCCGCAGGCGCTTGCCGCCCGCGGTGAGACTGTAGCGCATGGCGTCGAGCAGCCGCGCGTAGGGCTCGTCCGCGGCGACGCATTGTGCATCGAGAAAGTCCTCGACCATCGTGCGGTATTCCTCCATGCGGAGGGCAAACAGTTCTCGTTCCATGTACTATTCCTCCGCAGCAAAGGGGGCTTCGACCGGCGCGCCGTCCGCGCCTTTGGTCAGGCGCACGACCTTCTGCTCCGCCTCGTCGAGCATTTTTCCGCAGGCGGTGACGAGCTTCGTCCCCTCCTCAAAGAGCTTGAGCGAGTCGGCTAACTTCGCGTCGCCGCGCTCAAGCTGCGACACGATCTCCTCGAGCCGCGTGATGTTATCCTCAAAGCTTTTTGCCATGGTTGTTCTCTCCTCTCGTTTCGTTGACCGTACAGACCAGGCTGCCCCGTCCGAGCGTCACGTCGATCGTCTCGCCGACGGTCACCTCGTCCGCGCTGCGGAGCACCGTACCGTTCGCCGTCCGCGCCACGGCATAGCCGCGCGCGAGCACCGCGAGCGGGCTCATCGCGTGGAGCGACGCGCACAGCGCGGCAAAGCGCTGCCGCCGCTCCCCCACCTGCTTTTCCGCAAGCGAGGCAAGGTTCTTCTGTGTGTAGTCGAGCAGCAGGCGCTTGTCCGCGATGAAGGCCATCGGGTCGCGCAGCACGCGCTTCCGCTCCAAGGCGGTCAGCCGTTCGCGCAGCGCGGAAAGGCGGCTTTCCTCCGTTTTGGTCATGCTTCGCTCCAGCGCCGTGAGCCGGGCGCGGACGTCATTCCGGTCGGGCACGGCGATCTCCGCGGCATTCGACGGCGTGGATGCCCGCGCGTCCGCGACATAGTCGGCGATGGTGACGTCTGGCTCGTGACCGACGGCGGAGATGACGGGGATCTCGGAGTCATAGATCGCGCGTGCCACGCGCTCGTCGTTGAACGCCCACAGATCCTCGATGGAGCCGCCGCCGCGGCCCGTGATGATGAGGTCCGCGACCTTGTATCTGTTTGCGTAGCGCAGCGCGCCGACGATCTCCGGCGGGGCCTCGGTCCCCTGCACGCGCACACCGAGGAGCTTGACCTCCGTAAGCGGCCAGCGGGCGTGGAGGATGCGGAGCATATCATGCACCGCCGCGCCGGCGGGCGAGGTGATGATGGCGATGGTCTTCGGGTACCTCGGCAGCGGCTTCTTATGCGCGGGATCGAAAAGCCCCTCGCGCTCCAACTGCGCCTTGAGCTGCTCGAAGGCGACGTGCAGGTCGCCCGCGCCCTCCGGCGATAGCTCGGAGACATAAAGCTGATAGGCCCCGTCGCGCGGGAACACGCTGATGCGCCCGAAGGCGATGACCTTCATGCCGTTCTCGGGACGGAAGCGCAGACGCAGGGCGTTTCCCTTGAACAGCACGCAGCGCATCGCGCCCTCGGCGTCCTTGAGCGTGAAGTAGTGGTGGCCCGAGGGGTAGAGCTTGTAGTTTGAGATCTCGCCGCGCACGAAGATCTCCTGCAGCTGCGGCACGCGGTCGAGCAGAGCCTTGATGAAGTTGTTGGCCTCGCTGACCGAGAAGATCATTTGCTGTTCCATGCGTTCTCCTGTGAAGCGTTTTTCCTTTGCAGATGCCGGATATACAAAGCAGAGCGCCGCCGTGCGCGGTGCTCTGCCTCTTCGCTTATTCTGCGCTGATCTCCGCGCGCACGAACGAGCCGAGGATGCCGTTGATGAACTTCACGGTCTCGGGCGTTTCGTACTTCTTGGCGATCTCCACCGCCTCGTTGATGGCGACGGAGTTCGGCACGTCGCGGAAATAGAGGATCTCGTACATCGCCACGCGCATGATGGCGGAGGCCACGAGCGGGATGCGGTCAAAGCTCCAGCCCTTGGCGTACCTGGCGATGAATTCGTCCAGCTCCGGCGCGTGATCGGCCACGCCGCACACGAGCGCGCGGATATACTCCGCCTGCTTGGCGTTGGGCGCTTCGCTGTAAAGCTCATCCTCGCCTGCCAGCTCGGCAAAGCCGTCGCGGCTCAGCCGCTCGGCGACCAGCTCCTCCGCCGTTTTGTCGGTGAAGCTCAGCTCATACGCCAGATGCACGGCAATCTCTCTTGCAGTATTGCGAACCATAGACGTTTCGTCCTTTTCTCTTTCTTGTTAGTTGAAGCTGATGCCGCCCACATGGACGTTGACCGCCCGGACGGAGAAGCCCGTCATCGTCTCGACCGCGCTCATCACGGCGTCCTGCACCTTGGCGGCGGTCTCGGGAATGGCGAAGCCGTATTTCACCGTCAGGTAAACGTCCAGCGTGATCTCGCCGTCCTGAATGTCCATGCGGATGCCGCGTGCGGGCTTCTTGCCCATGAACTGCTCGGTGAGCTGCTCGGTCATGGTGGTCATCATGGTGCCGACGCCCTCGATCTCGCCGATGGCCTCGGACGCGATCGCGACCACAACATCCTCGGAAATGTTGATGCTGCCGTCGCTCGCGGACTGCGTCAGATATTCGCGGTTTTCGCCCATTGCTGTCTCTCCTTGCTGTACGGTAGTGATACTCAGCATACGCTATGCTCAATTATTAGTATTCTACCATCCTTTGCCGCAAATTACAACAGCTAATTTACTTCTAATATTTTGATGCAGTCGGCGGTCAGCTCTGTCTCCTGCTTGACGATGTCGGTGATCTTCGCGATGTCCTCGGTCTGCAGGCCGTCCTCGCCCGCCGAGACCACCACGCTCACGCCGTCGTCGGCCATGAAGACCACGCAGTCCGTGTAGCCCTTGGCGGTGATCATGTTTTCGATCTGCGCTTCGGCGAGCGTGTAGGCTGCGAGCGTCTGGATGCTCTGCGCAGCCTCGGCTGCGGCCGCCTCATCGACCTCCGCCGCGCCGCTCGCCTCCTGCAGAAGGCTCAGCGCGCTGTCGCGGGCCTGCTGGCGCGTGAGCCGCGCGGTCGCAAAGTAGTCGCCTGGCAGCGCTTCGCCGGAGACCTCCTCTGCGTCGCCCTCCGTGCCGTCCACCAGCGTGGCCTGCCCGAGGATCTTGTCGGTCTCCTCCACCTGCTGTGCGTAGCGTCCGTTCAGAAAGATCGCCCCGCACACGAGCAGTAAGACCGCTCCCGCCACCATGTTCCGTTTCCACAGCTTTTTCATGTTCTTCCTCCCAAAAATAATGATTTTCATGGTTTTCCCTGTAATACGGTGATCTTGTCGCTCGGCAGCGCCGTCAGAGCGCTGACCGCCTGCGTCACGGCAAGGCGCACGCCCGCGCTGCCGCCGCCCTCGCAGACCACGAGCGCCCCGACGTAGCGCGGATAGACGCGGTTCGTCACCACGACCTCCTGCGTGCCGCTGCCCGTACCGACGACGACCGTCTCGCTCTTGCGCTTCACGTCTTCGCTCCCGCTGCGCTCGGCGGTCGTGTCCTGCGCCAGCTCGCGCTTCGTGCCGGAGTCCACGGTGAGCATCAGCCGCAGCTCGCCCACGCCGTCGATGGCGCACAGGATGGCCTCCATCTCCTCCTGCACCGCGGCGCGGTCAAACGCCTCGGCGTCCGGGCTGCCGGCTGTTGGCTCGGTCTCCGCCTTTCCTCCCGGCAGCAACATCAGCACGATGCCGAGGAGCGCCACGAGCGCGGCAAGACGGTATTTTTTCAGCTCCTCCAGCCACTTCCCTGCCCGCGCATCCTTCATCTCTCCGCCCTCCATTCCTGCTTCTCCGGCGCGACCCCCAGCTCCTGCGTAAGGAGCGCGGCAAGCTCCGCGTTCTCCTCGCCGAAGAGCACTACACGGTCGGGAACGAACGCGCCGTCCTCCTCGCGCACCGTGACCTCCGCGGTGACCTCGGCGCCGAGGGCGTGTGCTTTGTCCTCAATATATGCGCCCGTCCGCGCCGCTATGACCGCTGCGAGCGACTGCTCGCTCACCTCGCGGTATTGCTCCTCCAATGCCGCGCGGCCGGCGGAGAGACCGTCGAGATCGAGCGCCAGCTCCCTCGGCTCCGCCGCCCCGAGCGGGCGCAGCATACAGAGAATGAGCACCAATCCGCCGGAAAAGCGCGCGAGCTTCCGCACGCTCCCCTCAAGCGTGAGCTGATCGAGAAGGCTCACGAGAAAGGCGCAGCACACCACGCCGAGGAGCCATTGCCGTAAAAATGCCATCACATCACCACCATGGAAATGGATACGAGCAGCGCCGCGAGCAGCAGCGCCGCGCAGGCTGCCGTCATGCCGAGGACAAGGGCGAAGGCGTCGCCGAGCTGCTCG
>DJRC01000065.1 GCA_002437735.1 Oscillospiraceae bacterium UBA6370
GACCATTGCAGGCTTCCGTTCGTCGAGGCTTACGGCTACGACCTTCAGGGCGCGATCTATCAGGCTATCGAGGGACACTTTCTGCCGTTTATCCTCGCCGTCGGTACGAAGGAGGAGGCTCCTGACCTGGCGGCCATCTATATCAACGATGATGACCTTGCAGCCAAGCTTGCTGAGGTCGAGGACCGCGCGCCGCGTTATCAGGCCATCAAAGAGGGAAAGGCCGAGCCGCGTCGCTGCGAGCATTGTGCCTATTGCAGGGCGACCAAGCGTCTCACGGCTATTTTAGACTACAGGGAGATGAATTACCTTGCTGAATAAGATCTTCATCATGGGGCGCCTAACGCGCGATCCCGAGCTGCGCAGTACGCAGAGCGGGACGCCCGTCGCGTCGTTTTCCCTCGCCGTGGACCGTGATTTCAAAGAGCAGGACGGCAGCCGTGCGACGGATTTCATTGACTGCGTCGCATGGCGGTCCAGCGCGGAATTTGTGGACAAGTATTTCTCCAAAGGCCGCATGGCTGTGGTCGAAGGGCGTCTGCAGATCCGTGACTGGACGGATAAAGAAGGCAACAAGCGCCGCAGCGCCGAGGTCATCGTGAACAGTATCTATTTCGGCGACAGAAAAAAGGACGTGGACTCCGCTTCCGGAAGCTACCGTCCCGCCAGTGCGCCGGTCGATGTGAGCGCGTCCGATTTCTCGGATATCGAAGACGATGGCGAGCTGCCGTTCTGATCTCGCAGCCGAGATCAAAGAGCGCCTCACCGCGCGGCAGGTCATTGAATTTTACGGCTTCCATCCGAACCGCATGGGGTACATTCAATGTCCGTTCCACACCGGCGACGACCACGGAAGCCTGAAGGTCTACGATGGGAAAAAGAGCGGCTGGCATTGCTTCGGCTGCGGCGCGGGATCGACGGTCATTGACTTCGTGATGAAGTTCTTCAACATCAATTTCCGACAGGCCTGCCTGCGCCTCGATGCAGACTTTTCCCTTGGACTGACCGACGAAAAGCCAAGTGCGGCGGAGGTATCCGCTGTACTGGCTGCCCGCCGGCAGGAAGCGGAAAGAAAGGCGGCGGCGGATCGGGTGTACCGCGGAAAGGCGGCTGAGCATTGCTATTGGTGGCAGGTCAAGAAGCTATTTGCACCGGACGTTGCGGATGCAGCTGCCGGATACATCCACCCGCTATACGCGGAGGCGATCAGGAGACTTCCGGCCCTCGAATATTGGCTGGATGAAAACATTGGAGGATAGAGGCATTGAGCAACGAAATGCAAACTGCACCACAAAAATGGGAATACACGGCGCAGGACTTTTTGGAGACTACTGCACCGTATGAGGAGCTTGCTCGGTATGCCGGCAATCCTTTCCTGCACCAGCGCATGGTTGAGCTGATGAGCAAGTATGCAACCAGCGTTGGCTTCCGCGGAATGAAGCTCATGTATAAGCGTTATCGGGAAAGCATCAAATCCTCCTCCGGCTCTATTGTCATGGACAATCCGACCAAGTTTGACGGCCAGCCCTTGGAATTGAATGCCGGAGACTGGGATGCGGATGATACCGGAGTACGCAAGCCGATGGGCGGTTCCGAGGAAATTGCTTGTCTGCATCCGATCATGCCAACGGAACGCCTGGTCAATATCGACACAGGTGAGGAGAAGCTTCAGCTCTCATACCGCAAGGGAGGGTATTGGCGCACGATCATTGTCAGCAAGGTCACGCTTGCCAGCGCAAACAAGGTGACTGAGCTGGCTGCCTACGGTGTCGCGGTCACCAGCCAGAATGCGAAGCAGTTTATCCAGTTCATTTCGGATCTTGAGAACCTCAACTATGACACGATCCCTGAGCGTAAGAGCATCGGCCGCTTCGGGTATATGCCGAACGAGGGCTTTTCCCCCTTTGTTGAGGGTCTCGTCTTTGATGGCGAAGCGAGCTTTGCGGCCATGTTCAAGACGGTGCGCAGCTGTGGCTCGGAAGAGCAGTGGCTGCGGGCGGCGTTGGAGGTTCGCGCAATGTCTACGACGGCGAAGATCCTCCTTGCAGCATCTTTCGCCAGCGTACTGCTTGAACCGCTCAACTGTCTGCCGTTCTTTGTCCATCTGTGGGGCGTAGAGTCCGGTACCGGCAAGACCGTCGCTCTGATGGTTGCCGCCAGCGTATGGGGTGATCCGACGGTCGGCGCCTATGTCAAGACCTTTGATGGCACAGCGGTCGGAATGGAAATGACGGCTGCTTTTCTTAATAACCTTCCGCTGTGCCTTGATGAGCTGCAGCTTGCCAAAGACAACAAGGGACGTACCAACTTTGATGTTTATCGTCTCGCCCAAGGTGTCGGCCGTACTCGTAGCAATCGTTCCGGCGGCGTGAACATCACGCCAACATGGAGAAACTGCATCCTGACGACAGGGGAGAGCCCGCTGACCGGACAGGCCTCCGGTGCCGGTGCGGTCAACCGTGTTATTGACATCGAATGCAAGGCCTCCCAAGCTGTCATAAAGGACGGTATGCGCATCTCCGGCATGGTCAAGCGCAACTATGGCTATGCTGGCAAAAGGTTTGTGGAAGAGCTCTATAAGCCTGGCGTGATCGAGCAGATCGCGCCGCGGTACCAAGAGCTCTTCCGCAACCTGAGCGACCGTGACACGACGGAGAAGCAGGCGATGGCCGCTGCGGCGATTGTGCTGGCGGACGAGCTGGCCTGCCGATGGGTGTTCACTGCTCAGCAGCCGATCACCGTGGAGGAGATCTCCGAATTTCTCGCGTCTAAGGCGACCGTATCCGCCGGTGATCGCGGCTACAAGTATTTGTGTGACTGGGTCACCCAAAATTCCAACAAACTCTGCGCCCGCGCTGATAACCCCAACGCAGAGGTTTTGGGTGCGCTGGAGGATGGACGTGCGTACATAATCCGCTCTGTGTTTGAGCGTGTCCTTCAAGACGCCGGTTACTCTACAGCCGCCATGGTCTCATATCTCCGCCAAGAGGGGCTGATTGAGACCCGCGGAAAGCATAATACCCGCGGCAAGCGTATCAACGGCATTCCGACGGAATGCTTCTGCCTCCGCCTACCTGTGGTGGATATGGACGACGACAAATGCAATGACGAGCTGCCGCTCTGACGTGGCACCCGTTTGAAAACGTGGCACTACAGTGCCACGGCTCGAAACCCTTTTATATCAGGCGATACAGCTGCGTTTTTGGCTGGTGTGGCACCGTGGCACCCAAAATACAGCATATATAGGGCGTGCGTGTGTGTACGCAGAAACGCGTGAAGAAGTATATACGCAAAAATTTTTCTTATAGAACGAAAAAATAGTGCCACGGTGCCACGGGTACTCGTAAAGTGCTGATACATAAGGCTTTTTGCCGTGGCACTCATGGTGCCACACACTGCCACGGGTGCCACACTTAGGAGGATAAATGAATGGCATAAAGTTACACGATTATCAAATCGAATGCATCAACACCATCGAGGCACAGCCGCCAGGTGCCTACCTTGCGCAGATGGCGACGGGCATGGGCAAGACGGTGACCTTTGCCAACCTCCCACGGCACGGGAAGCGTATGCTGATCCTTTCCCACCGTGAGGAGCTGGTAGAGCAGCCACGCAAATACTTCGACTGTTCCTTCGGCGTCGAGCGTGCGGCACTCCAGAGCTACGATGAGGAGGTCGTCAGCGCGTCGGTTCAGTCCCTTGTGCGCCGTCTGCACCGCTTCCGGCCGGATGAATTTGGCCTGATTATCTGCGACGAGGCGCACCACGCCGCGGCGAATACCTACCGGAAGATCTTCGACCACTTCACGCCGGACAAGCTCATCGGTTTTACCGCAACACCAAACCGCGGCGACAAGGTACGTCTGGATACGGTGTTCTCCAAGATCATCTTCCAGAGAGATCTTCGCTGGGGCATCGAGCACGGATATCTTTGTGATATCTTCTGCCGGCGTGTCAACATCGGCTATGACCTGAGCCATGTCCGCACGCAGCGGGGTGACTACGCGCCCGGCGAGCTGGACGAAGCGATGGAAGGCACAGCTGATGCAATCGCGCAGGCATACCGCGAACTGGCCACCGGTGCGACGCTGATCTTCGCTGTCAGTGTCCACCATGCGGAGGAGATCGCAAAGCGGATTCCTGGCGCAGTGGTGGTCACCGGCGAGACCAAGGACCGTGCCGCCATCATCAAGGCCTTTACTGCCGGAGAGATCCCCTGCATCGTCAACTGCATGGTTTTCACCGAAGGCACCGATATTCCCCGCGTGGAGACGGTCATTATTGCCCGCCCTACGCAGTCTGAATCGCTCTATGCGCAGATGGTTGGGCGTGGCCTCCGGCTGTACCCTGGCAAGGAGAAGCTCAACCTGATCGACTGTGTTGGCATTACGGGCCGCTCGTCGCTCTGCACGGCACCTTCTTTGCTCGGGCTGGATATGTCCAATGTGCCGGTACGCAAGGCCGATGAAGTGGTGGGCGATATTTTTGACCTGCCGGCAAAGATCGAAGCTGCCAGTGATGCACCGGAGAGCTGGATTCGCAATATCGAGATCGTTGATCTCTGGGCGAAGGGGCAGAAGTACAACACTCATGATGTCAATTATTTCAAAATGCCAAATGGCTCTCTCGTCTGCGCCCTGAAGGGAAGCCAGAAAATTGTCATTCCCTGCCCAGATGCCCTTGGCATGATCAATATGCCGGATGGATCTCGCTGCGGTATGCAGGAAGCTCTTGACCGGGCGTATTGCCGTCTGATCCGAGATTTCTTAGATTGTCGATACCTATGGGACCTCACGCTTATCAAACGATGGGGACGTATGCCGGCATCAGAAAAGCAGCTGCAGATTATCCGACGCTGCTGCAAGGGGTATGACCCCGCTGGCCTGAGCAAGAGTGAGGCCAATCAGATACTCAACCGTTTATTCAACGAACCGAAGAGGAAACGATGATGAAGCTGTATGTGTCGAAAGTAGAAGACCGCGACCAGATGGTCGTGATCCTTGCCAGGAACGGCTACACCGTCCGGCAGGGAAGGGAAAAGGATATCAAGAGCAATAAGACGGTGAGCTTTGTGGAGGTGGTCGAGAATGATAAGTGAGTCTAACCATCAGCAGGCTGTCATTAAGTGGTCCAAACAGCCGGCCGTGCGTGAGCGGTACCCGGAGCTGGCTCTGCTGCACCACATCAAGAACGAGACGAAAGAGGGCGCGACGCAGGTCGCTGTGGATAAGGCGATGGGCGTCAAAAAGGGCGTGCCGGATCTGCACCTGCCTGTCGCCCGCGGTGGCTATCACAGCCTCTACATCGAGATGAAGAACGAGACCGGCCGTGCAAACGACGCGCAGAACTGGTGGCTTGAACGTCTGAAGCTGGAGGGTAATTACACCGTGGTTTGCCACGGCTGGCAGTCGGCGGTGGACATCCTCACATGGTATCTCGGACTGGGTGAATACCATGCCTGAGTTTGCCCTGCCTTATGAGCAGGCTGCCATGCATAACGAAGAAATGCCGTCGGGCCTGAGTATCTATGACCAGGCAGCATTTCAAGCCCTCCGGCATCTCTACCGATCTCACCGCATGAAGATCATCGACCGCGCACAGGCGTCTCACGAAAAAAAGATGATCGTCAAGGCCCGAAACGAAGCGGCTGCTGTTGCCGCCTTTGAGCAAAAATGTGCGTTTGCCCGCGCCGAGACGATACGATTGACCGAGGCGGCAAAGACCGCCTGCCGAAAAGATCCTACCCCCGAAAATGCTATGAGGCTTGTCAATGTGCTTGACGGCCTCGAAAGGAGTTCCCCCGATGAAAGAAATGGAGATCAACAAGCCGGCGATCATCGCCCGGCTGAAGGCATACCGGGAACGTAAGGGCCCGGATGCCTACCGCATCCTCGCACACTACGTCGGCAAAAAAAGCGTGTCCAGTTATGTCCTGCAGTCCATCGCCAATAGTGCCTACCGTGTTCCGAACGATATTTGGGAGCGCATCGACAAGGTGCTGGACGAGCTTGAAAAGAAGGAGGCAAAGCGTCGTGAAGAATAAGTTGACCGACCTGAACAACCATCTCTTTGCAGAACTGGAGCGCCTGAGCGATGAAGATCTGCAGGGTGAAGATCTGACTGCGGAGATCAACCGTGCGAAGGCCATCACAGGCGTTGCATCTCAGATCATTGCAAACGGTACGCTTGCTCTGAAGGCGAAGGTCATCGCCGATAACAGCTTGTCCGCGGACTTCACCGTTCCCGCGATGCTGGAGGAGTAGTGAGCTATGCCGAAACGTATCTATCCGTCGGAACTGCACACCTTCGTCGCCGAGCACGCTGCCGGCACGAACGACCGAGATCTCACGAAGCTTATCAATGCACGGTTCGGCGCCGGTTATATGACGGAGCCGCAGGTCAAGGCGTATCGGAGCAATCACCATCTTCCGAGTGGATTGCCGAAAGGACGAGTGACCTATTTCTCCAAGAAATTTCCGGAGACGATTGTGCGGTACATCATGGCCAATCATGTCGGCATCGGTCCGACTGAGATGGCAGATAAGCTGAACGAGGAATTTGGCACCGGCTATACCGCTTCGCAGCTCAATGGCTATTACAGAAATCACCACCTCAACAGCGGCATTACCGGACGCTTTGAGAAAGGTCACATCCCTGCAAATAAGGGCAAGCATCCGCTGACGGTCGGCCGCATGGCGGAGACCCAGTTTAAGAAAGGCCACCTTCCGCATAATACCAAGCCAATCGGCTATGAGAGAATCAACAAGGACGGCTATGTCGAGGTGAAGGTCAAGATGCGGCCAAGCAGTCCGTTCTGCAACGACAACTTTGTTCCGAAGCATCGGCTGATTTGGGAGGCTGTAAACGGTCCTATTCCGAAGGGACACAAGCTGATTTTTGCGGACGGTGACAGGACCAACATCACACTGGATAACCTACTGCTCATTACCGATGCTCAGATGGCCCGGCTCAACCAAAACCATCTGATCCAGTCAGATAAGGAGCTGACCGTCGCCGGCCTGCTCGTCTGCGATGTGATCAGCAAAGCGGCACTACGGAAGAAGGAAACAAAGAGGAGAATAATATCATGAAAAAAACGGTTGAAATGACCTATTGTGACCGCTGCAGCACAGCAATCGCTCCGGATGCGCTTGAGAGCTACGAGGGCTTCGACCTCTGCCGCCCGTGTGCAGAAGAACTCCGCAGGCGTATCCATGACTTCGTGAGCGAACTGAAGGTACCGGAGCAGCTGGAAGTGGAAGCCACGACCGAGCCGGTCAAGCTCCCTTCGGCGGAGGCAATACCAGAACCAGAGCCGGAGTCTTCGCCTCAGCGCGAACGGGAGCAGGCGGAGTACGGCGGCTTTCTGCATCTCAAATGCTCCGGCTGCGGCGCTACCAAGACCTTCTGCGCGAAGAAGCCCATGCGCGTGTACCACTGCTACGACTGCGGCACGGATACAGATCTCACGAACAACATGACACCGGTGTATGCCAACTGTGAGTGTGGAAAGAGATCGCGGTATATGACCAATGTGACCGAATGGGGCTTTGATCTTACCTGCGTGGTCTGCGGTGCGCCGGTAGCCGTGGAATACAGACCGGGCATCAACCAGTACCAGACCTGCGGCAAGGCGTTCGTGAAGTCTCGTAAACGGAAAAAGTGAGGCTTATATGAACATCCTTGAGAGAATGGCTGCGAACGGTTCTGAAGAGCGCATTGCGAGCTTCTGTGCCATGCAGCAACGCGATTACGATTTCAAGGTTGCACATGCCGAAGAGACCGCGTATAAATTCCTGGAGCATCCGCAGATCAATGGCATGGCCTATGTGGCGGTCGGTGGTCTTGACAGCATTACGCTGCTATGTTTCCTTCGCTCGATCGGTATTGAACTTCCTGCGGTCTCTGTGTCCGTGTTGGAGGATAAAAGCATCCAGCGCGTGCATAAAGAGCTGGGCGTGACCGCGCTCAAACCGCTGCGCTCCAAGGTCAACGTGATCAAGGAGCTCGGTTGGCCCGTCTTGTCAAAGGAGATTGCTGGAAAGATCAGTCTGCTGCAGCATCCGTCCGAGAAAAATGCCACCGTCCGCCATGCTATTATCACGGGCGAAACCGGAGAGTATGGTGGCTACCGGAAGAATACGCGCATGAAGCTTTCGCAGAAATGGCTTGAGAAATTTGGTGGCGCCGATGCGGAGGGAGCAGCTCTCGGCTATGCCGCGGCGCCTTTCCTCGTATCGGACAGGTGCTGCTATTACCTGAAGGAAAAGCCGTGCGATGATTATGCCAAAGAGAGCGGCCGTTTTCCGATGATGGGTCTTATGGCTTCCGAGGGAGGACGTCGGCAGAAGGCTCTCATGCTCAACGGCTGCAACTACATCTCGCCCGGCACGAAGCGCAGCGCACCTTTTGCGATCTTCAGCCGACAAGATGTGCTTCGTCTCAACAGGGTCCTGGACGCGCCGGTGCCAGAAGTGTACGGCGAGATCGTCGGTGTAGATGCCGACGGGACGCATTATACGGCCGCATATATCCGTGAGATTGCGGCTACGGAGCCAGATCGGCTTAGCAGCATTACGCTCCGGACGACGCTTGCGCAACGTACCGGGTGCTCCATGTGTGGCTTCGGCATTACCTTGGAAAAGCGACCACATCGCTTTGACCTACTGCGGGAACAGAATCCGCAGGAATGGGAGTTCTGGATGAAGCATGTACTCCAAGACGAAAACGGTGAGTGGTACGGCTGGGGGCGTGTGCTGGACTATATCGGTGTCGGCTGGGAGGACATTCCTGGGGAAACGGACCAAATCAGTATGTTTTAGTCGAAATGGAGGGAAAATAATGGGACGATATTTCAGAATTACGGAGATCGACGATGCTACTTTTACCCGAGCTACGGGCGAGTATCTTGACTGCTCACAGCTGTCCATTCCTGTCGAAGGCGACGTATATGTGGCGGTCGACGAGGAGGCCGAAAGCGAGATCTCTGTTGAGCTGGAGAGCTTCGATTATGCCGGCTGACACCCGGCAGATGAGTACTCAAAAATGGCCTATTTTTCGGCTTGAGGCGCTGCGCATGACCTGCCGGGTGTAAAAGCCAGTAATATCAAGGCTTTGAGGGGCAAAAAATCGGCAATTTTTCGCGCTTCGTCTGACTACTATGCCCACCCATCAGATGGGCGTCAAAATCCGAGCGCACCGGCAGCGGCGCGAGAGGGTTTTGACGCCTCGCAGGAAGGGGAAAACGCAACTTTTTTAGGCCCTTGCGCATATCCAATTTTAGGGGCTTTCTGAGGGGCAAAAATGGGATACTCCGCAACGCCCATCAAACCGCTGAGAATACGGCGTTTTTTCATTCCGCCGCGCACCGTTTTTTACCCAAGCTATAGACACCTACGGTAAAAAACCGTTCTGAGGAAAAACAAATTCACAACTTTTGAGGGAAAGGGAAAATATCCAAAATGATGCTTGAAGTGATGCAATACTCGGCGGCTGCGTTATGGATCATTGCCGCGCTGTTGTGGGTCCGCAACCAGATCCGTATAAAGAAGGCTATCACAGAACTGAATCGGGAAGTAACGAGATTGAAGGAGACCGAAAATGAGCAGTCAATCGCCGGAGAGGTACTTTCCGCAAAAATTGCAGTCAATGAGAGAGCGACGTCGCCTCTCACGGCAGATGCTGGCGGATCTGTGCGGCCTGACCAGAAGTGCGATAGCGAGGTATGAGCGAGGGGAAAGATTCCCAACGATAGAAAACCTTATCGTGCTGGCGGACTTCTTCGACACGTCCATCGACAACCTTATCGGACGAAAATAATTTTTTAGGGTGTTACCAGACTGGCGACATCGGGCTCAAAAGCAGTGTTATGCTGAGTATAGGGGAGCGGTTTTTTCTCCACGGCTCACTGCGAAATGACAGATGGACGCGGTGGGTGGCCGAGGAGCTCTCTGGGGGAAGAGCTTCTCGGCCTTTTCTTTACGAAAGGGCGGTCTGCCATGACGCTATACCAGATGTCGGCTATGTACCGACGTGATGCAGAGATCTTTCGCAAGCGAATCAATGAGCTTCGGGCTCGAACGAGGGAGAGCAAAGACCCAGCAGAGATTCGTGAGCTGAAGGAGCGGATCGTGGATCTGCAAACGATGCGGCGGCAGTCAAAGGAACTGGAAATCCTGACGCGCCGTTATTACGAGCGCTGGTATCACCGAGATGTGCGCTATACCCTTAACGCCAAGTAAGCGATGCTGAGATCATGTCCGTATTGCGGCGGGGCGCATCCTGTCGGATATATTTGCCCTAAGAAGCCGAGATATGACCGACCGAGGCAGAGCCAGGCGGATAAATTCCGTAGGAGCTATGCGTGGAAGACAAAGCAGGCTGCAATATTGCAGCGTGATTTCCACCTGTGCCGGATCTGCAACGACGGCAAATATGGCCGCTATGACGGCAGGCTTTATTCAGCCGTTCGTGTGAGGCTGTCGGTGCATCACATCGAGCCGTTGGCTGAGTGCTTCGACCGCAGGCTGGATGATGAGAACCTTATCACCGCATGTCCTTGGCACCACAAGATGGCTGACGACGGCGAGATACCGCGCGAGTACCTGCACGAGCTTGCTGTGATATCCCCCCGGTGGGGCCCGACCTGACGAGGAGACCTTCGCCTCGACCGAACAGCAGTCCTCGGGGCACACCATTTTCCTGCAACGAAATTCCAAGAGAGGAGACAGCGATGCCAAAAGCGAAGAGTGCGGCCGTGAAAAGCGGCCACCAGACCAAAGCCGAGAAGGCTGCCCGCCTCGATGCGGAGGAGCAGCTGCGCGGCGACGCCGTGGATACGCTGGAGCCTCCTGAATATCTCAACGACCGGCAGCGGCAGATCTTCCGCGAAGTCTTCGCCCTGCTGAAGCCGACGAAGATCCTCAACGCCGGCGACGTCTATATGCTCACGAACCTCGCCATCAGCATCGAGCGCAAGGAGTGCATGGACGACATGATCAACGGCAAGCCGGAGCTGATGGCGAGCGCCAATTTCATGGCCAGCCGTGAGCGCTACGAAAAGAGCTATCTGCGCTGCTGCGCGGAGCTGTGCCTTTCTCCCGCGGCGCGTGCCAAGATGGGTCTGATGGCGGCGCAGGGAAAAGCCGACGCCGATGATCCGCTCGCCACTGCCATGAACGGGGGCGCCGATAAGTGATCAAAGCACACCCGGCCTACCGGTATGCGCAGAAGGTGCTCAAAGGCGAGGTGAAGGCCCCGAAATATGTGATCCTGCAGTGCGCCGAGTTTATCCAGGTCGCTAACGGCAAGAGCCGGAAGTACATCATCGACGAAGATAAGCTCGATCAGATCATGCGCCTGCTGAGGCTGTTGGTGATGCCGAAGGGCCTGAAAGCCTATCAGACGGTGGCGGAGGCGCTCGCCGGCTTCCAATGGCTGTTCATCGTGGCGGTGCTCTGTACCGTGTACCGCAGCAACCGCGCAAAGCGCCGGTATCAGACGGCCATCCTGGAGATCTGCCGAAAGAACGGCAAGACCTTCCTTGTGGCGGTGCTGTTTATCCTCCTGCTTCTCACGGAGCCGAAGTTTTCCAAGTTCTATTCCGTTGCGCCGGATGGTTCGCTTTCCCGTGAGGTAAAAACGGCCATCGAAGAGATCATCCGCAGCTCGCCGGCGCTGATGGGGAAGCTGAAGGGCAAAGACAAGTTCAAGATCCTGCGCGATTCCATCGTCTGCAACGTGCAGGAAAATACATATTTTCCGCTCAATTACTCGACGAGCCGCCTTGACGGTAAGCTTCCGAGCGTGTTCCTTGCCGACGAGGTTGGCGCGCTGCCGAATGCCTACGCACTGGAGGCTATGCGCTCCGGTCAGTTGACGATCCTCAACAAGCTCGGCTGCGTGATCTCTACGAAGTATCCGAAGACCAAGAATCCATTTGAGGACGAGATCGGCTATGCCAAGAAGATCCTCGACAGCATCATCGACGACGAGACGGTCTTCGCGCTGCTCTATGAGCCCGACGATCCGACGAACTGGATGAGCGACGATCTGATCCTGATGCACGGAAATCCGCTTGCTCTGGAAGTACCGGAAATCATGGAGGACCTGAAGCAGAAGCGCCAAGCCGCCATCGAGGTCGAGGGTCGGCGCGAAAACTTCCTCTGCAAGCATTGCAATATCATCTACCAGGGCATCGGTACGGAGACGTATATCCCTGTAGCGGATGTGCAGGCCTGCAAGGTCGAGCACATCGACTGGACCGGCCGTGAAGTCTATCTTGGCGTCGACCTATCCATGACGAACGACAACACCTCCGTTGCGATGGCGGCCTATGACGAGGAAAGTGAAAAAATCCTCGCCGATGTCGTTGCATTCGTCCCGGAAGGGCGTGTCGAGGAGAAGAGCCGCGCCGAAAAGATCGACTACCGGCAGTTTATCCGCGCTATGAAGTGTATTCCCTGCGGTGACCGGACGATCGACTACGCCGTGGTCGAGGATTTCGTCTTTAACATCGAGGCGAAATACGGCGTCACAGTCATGGGGCTCGGCTTCGATCGCATGAACTGCCTCTCTTCTGCCCAGAAATGGGAAAATGGCCGTGAAGCAAACGAATTTCACCCGGCAAGCGCCGGTTATACGGTGTGCGAGGTGAAGCAGCACTCCAGCGTGCTGCATCCGGCGACGAAATGGCTCTCTGAGATGATCACAGACGGCAAATTTGCCTATGAGCCCAACGATCTGCTGGAGATCAACTTTGAAAATGCCCGCTGCACCTTCGATACCAACCTCAACCGGTATGTGAACAAGAAGCGCTCGGCGGGAAAGGTGGACATGGTGGTGGCGCTGATCAACGCCGTCCACATGCTGCAGCAGAATACGCTCTTCGGAGAGGCTCTTGAGTGGGGCGCGATCGTGATTTGATGAAGTACGAGGTGACAAAATGAGGCTTTTCGGCCGAACAATCGAGATCCGCAGTGAGCAGGCATTCGATGATAAGAACCTGGACATCTCGCTGCGGGCCGCTCTGGGCGGCAGTGCCGTGACGGTAGCGAGCATTTTGAATATTCCGGCGGTCAGCGGCAGCGTCAATTTTGTCGCGGGGACGATCGCTTCGCTGCCGATCCGGCTTTACCGCACGGAAGACGGGAAATCGACGGAAGTGACCGACGATTACCGCCTAAGACTGCTCAATCAGGAGACGGGAGATCTTCTTGATGCCTTTTCCTGGAAATGCACGCTGATCCGCGACTATCTGCTCGCAGGGAATGGCTACACCTACGTCGCATGGGTCAAAAACCGGATCGAGGGGCTGTTCTATGTCGATCCGAACCAGGTCGGCATCGAGGTCGGCACCGATCCGATCTTCAAGTCAGCGCATTTCCTGATCGGCGGCGGGCAGTACCGTGCGTATGAGATCTTCCGGCTGCTGCGCAACACGAAGGACGGCGCGACCGGCACCGGTCTCGTCACAGAAAATCCGATGCAGCTGGAGCTGATGCTTAATGCGCTGAAGTATGAGAACCGCATGGTGCGTACCGGCGCAAAGAAAGGCTTCCTGAAGGCTGCTTCGGGAAGAAAGCTGACGCAGAGCGCGGTCGATGAGCTTCGGAAGGGCTGGAGGATGCTCTACAGCAGCGACAGCGATGAGACCGTCGCCGTGCTCAACGACGGCATTGAGTTTCAGGATGCCGGTCAGACGGCGGTGGACAGCCAGCTCAATGAGAACAAAAACACCAACGCCCATGAGATCTATCATCTCTTCGGCATCGCACCGTCCATTTTTGAGGGCGGCGCGTCGGCCGAGGACCTGAAGAACACCGTGCGCTTCGCGATCAAGCCGGTCGTGACCTCGCTGCAGACGGCGCTCAACCGTTTCTGCCTGCTGGAGAACGAGAAGGGCACGCTTGCCTTTGAGATCGACATGGACGCCCTCGATGGAACGGATATGCTTGCGCGCTATCAGGCCTACGAGATCGCCGTCCGAAACGGCTGGCTACAGCTCGACGAGGTGCGCTATGACGAAGGCCGCAATCCGCTGGGGCTTAAATTTATCCGCCTTGGCTTGGATACCGTGATCTACGATCCCGATACCAAGATGATCTATACACCGAACACCAAGGAATGGGCCAGTATCGAGAAAGGAGGGAAGCAATTTGCAGGTAGAAATCAGAGCTGACAAAGCAGGAAAAAAGAGCGTGTGCGTGAGCGGCTATGTCAATGTCGTCGAGCGTGAATCGCGCGTACTGCATGACCGCAGCGGCCCGTATATCGAAAAGATCGCGGCGGGCGCTTTTGCCAAAGCCATTGCGGCCGGAGGCCCGATCGAGCTGCGGTTCAATCACAGGACGATCCTCGGCTCCACAGAGGACAAGTCCGTTGAGCTGCGCGAGGACAACATTGGTCTGCGCGCGGTCGCGCCGTCGGTCACAGATTCGGCAGTTGTTGCGGCGGCCGAGAAGCAGGAGCTGCGCGGCTGGTCCTTTGGCTTCGTCAAGAAGCAGGATAGCTGGAGCACGGATGACAACGGTATGCGCCACCGCACGCTCCATGAGCTCGAATTGCGAGAGGTCTCCATTCTCGATAAGACGCCCGCGTACATTGCCACGAGCATCGAAACACGCGGTGAGGATGAGATCCTCGTGGAGTACCGCGCCGACGTGATGGTCGGCGATGAGGGCGTCGATTACGCCAGACAGACCGAGCGCAAGGTCGAGGAAGAGACCCACACCATCACCGGAAGCGACGAATCCATGATGTTCGTCGCCTCTAAAACCGTAGAAATCTACAAGATGAAAAGGAGAATGAGAGAATGATCCCTATCAATGTCAAGAAGTATAAAGAGCGCCAGACGGAGCTGATCACCAAGCTGGAAGGCATGGTGCAGACCTGCCAGACCGAGACCCGCTCGTTCAACGAGACCGAGCAGGGCGAGTATGCTTCCATCATGCAGGAACTGCGTTCCATCGAGGATACCCTCGGGGCCGCGGGCGTCGTGGAAGCTTCTCAGAAGAAGGTCGACAAGCCTGCCGGCGGCACGGAGCAGCGTTCTCAGGAGGAAGTGGAGACCCGCGCATTTGAGTGCTATATCCGCGGCATTGCGCCCGATGTGGAGACCCGTGCGGCGGTCAACATGACCACCGGCGACAACGGCGCCGTGATCCCTACGAGCATCGCCAATAAGATCATCGAGAAGGTCATCGAAATCTCCCCGCTGTTTTCCATGGCGACCCGTTACAATGTCGGCGGCACGCTCAACATCCCCAAGTATGACGAAAGCACGCAGAAGATCACGATGGCCTATGCCACCGAGTTCTCTGCGCTGACGAGCACCGCCGGCAAGACCACCAGCATCTCCCTGTCCGGCTTCCTCGCCGGTGCGCTGTCCAAGGTGTCCATCTCCCTCGTCAACAACTCCAAGTTCGACATTGTTTCCTTTGTCATCCGCAAGATGGCCGAGGCCGCTGCGGACTGGATCGAGAACGAGCTGATCAACGGCACCACGAACAAGATTGAGGGCCTTTCCTCGGCAAGCGCGGCCGTTACGACCGCCGCGTCTACCGCGATCACCTCCGACGAGCTGATCGACCTGCAGGACAGCATCCCCGATAAGCTGCAGGATGGCTGCATTTGGCTGATGACGCGCAAGACCCGCAGTGCGATCCGCAAGCTCAAGGATGGCGAGGGCAATTACCTTCTGCAGAAGGACTTCACCTCTAAGTGGGGCTATACGCTGCTCGGTAAGCCCGTCTACACCTCCAAGAATATGCCGGAGATCGCCGCCGGCAAGAAGCCGGTTTTCTATCTCGACCCGAAGGGCCTCGCCGTCAAGGTCGCGGAGAATCCCTCTGTGCAGGTGCTGCGTGAGAAGTTCGCGGATGAACACGCGATCGGCGTGATCTGCTGGCTCGAGATGGACGCCAAGATCGAGAATGACCAGATGGTCGCGGCGATGGCCATGAAGGCTGCGACTCAGGCGGGGGGCTAAGAGAGGAGCTGGCGGTCATGAAGTATAAAGCAACGGTCGGTTTTGCCGGCGAGATCACGATGGGCCGCGGCGAGGTGCGCGATGTCAACGATGACATCGCCGCCCCTCTTGTCGCAGACGGATATCTTGAGCCGGAGGGGGAAGCTGGCGGCCAGGCTGATCCGCCCGACAGACAGAAGGAGCTTGAGAGCCTGACCAAGGATGTGCTGAGCCAGAAGGCGGCGGAGCTGGGCGTTGATGTAAAGTCTAACTGGAACAAGGCGGACATCATCAATGCGATCCTCGAAGCCGAGAGCGCCGGTTCGGATACTTGAGGAGGGCGCGATGCTGTGCATTCCTAATGTCACGGCGGAAGAGACCGCCGTATTTGCAAGGCTGTGTCTGGATAAGGACGAATATGTGGACCTGCCGGCGAGTGACCGCGACCTGTGCCGGTCGGCGCTGTCTGCGGCCATCGGTTTTGTAAAGCGCTATACGGGCATCAAGCTTGATGAGACCGCGGCGCAGAAGCAGAGCACCGATTATGAAGTGGCCGACGAGCTGGGGTATGCCATAAAGACGGTCGCAGCTGAGATGATCGACAACCGCCAGGTCACGATGCAGTACACCGACCGCAATCCGACCGTCATGCAGATCCTCGATATGCACAGCGTGAATCTGCTCCCGAGCGTGGAGGAATAGAATGCGATACGGAACAAACACCAATCTCTCGTCGCTCCTTGACCAGAAGGTCGATATTCTTCAGCTCATGCACGACGAAGACAGCGCTGCCTACGCCTGGACGATCCGCCGGACCTGCCCGGCGTATGTGGAGACAGATATCCACGACAACCTGTTTTCGGCGGCCGGTACGAGAGCGCGCGGTGCGAAGATCACCATTCGCACGGACAGCAGGCTCACACTGCATGAAGCCATGCGCTGGAACGGCAAGTTCCTGTTCCTGACGTCGATCGAGCTTTCCGAACGGCGTGACCGGCAGGAGCTTCAGGCCGCGGTGTGCGAGAGCGTGACGCTGACAGCAAAGCCGCAGGACCGCACCGGGCGCGATGCGCTCAACCGCCCGACGGCGGTCGAGGTTCCGGGCTTTACCTTTCCGGGCGTGCTGACGGAGAAGTATTTCCGAAACGACGCCGAGGATGTGTACCGTGCAGAGCTGCAGCAGCGCGTACTGGTCACGCCGAAGGTCATCGTGCTGCGCGCCGGCGACCTCGTACAGCAGGATACAGAGCCCCCTTATACTGTGCGGCAGGTGCTCGACCTCGATCCATACAAGAATGAGTATGTGATTGAGCGCAGATGGGACGCCTGAACGCCAAGAAAGGAAAAAATATGATCAAAACCATGAAGGCCGTGATCAACGGCCAGACTTACAATCTTACGCTTGACTCTTCGGGCAAGTGGGTGGCATCGATCACCGCTCCGGCGCTGTCGAGCTACGGGCAGACCGACCACTGCTACGGCGTGAAGATCACGGCGGAGGATGAGGCCGGCAATGCGACAACGGTCGATCAGACACACGAAACACTCGGCGCGTCGCTGAAGCTGCGCGTCAAGGAGAAGGTCGCGCCGGTCATTACGATCCTCTCGCCCTCTGCCGGAGCTTTCCTTGCGACGGCGACGCCCGAGATCACGTTCAAGATCACCGACAACGACTCCGGCGTGGATCTCAGCAGCGTTGTTGTGAAGGTGGACGGTACCGCTGTTACCGGAGCGACGCATCAGGCGGTCACCGGCGGCTACAGCTTCGCTGTGACTTCCGGAACGCTGACGGATGGTGAGCACACCATCACGGTCGACGCAGCCGATAACGACGGCAATGCGGCCACACAGGTCAGCGTGACCTTCAAGACCGATACGGTCCCGCCTGTGCTGAATGTGACGGCACCCGCCGAGGGCCTGAAGACCAACGCCGCAAAGGTCACCGTTTCCGGTACCACGAACGACGTCACTTCCAGCCCGGTCACGCTGAAGGTCAACGGCAAGGCCGTCACCGTGAACGCGGACGGAAGCTGGAGCACGCAGGTCGATCTCACCGAAGGCGAGAACACGATCACTGTGGTGGCGACCGATGCGGCCGGCAAGTCCAGCACCGTGACGCGCAAGGTCACGCTCGATACCGGCGCGCCGGTCTTCGTCAGCGTAACGCTCACGCCCAATCCCGTTGATGCGGGCGCGACGTTTATCCTGACCGTCGAAGCGACCGACGAATGATCAAGCAGATCATCGGGACCGTTGACGGCTCCGATATCGTGCTGAAGGCTGATTCTGCGGGGCTGTGGACCGCCACAGTCCCCGCAAAGCCAAATGGCGAATACGTCGTCGCGCTGTGGGCGGAGGACGACGCCGGGAACCGGACCTATTTCTGCACCGTGCTGCTGACCTATGACATTACGCAGCTTTGCTGCCATATCAAGGTCCTGAGCATCGGTGCGGCATGGTCGGCAAAGGACGTCGCCGCGGTCTTCGGAGCGCGGCGGGCGAAAATGACGCCATATGTCCGGTGTGTCCGGATGAATACGAAAATCGGAGCTGTAAGGATGCGCGTCATCCATTGCAGGCTCTGCGGGAGGTAAGAGGCTATGGAAAGAATCTGCATGATGCTCGGCGAGCGACGCGAGGTGACGTTGTCGGTCGAGATCGACGGCAGCGATAACTTTGAGCTGCGCAATGCCAGCTATAGCCTGTCCCGCAATGGCGAGGAGGTCGACAGCGGTACACCGCTCGTTGATGGCCATGAAATGCGTGTGTACGTCGAGCCGCCGGAAGCGGGCGTTTACCGCCTGCGTGTCGCATTCGGCATCGGTGGCGAGCGCATCGTGAGAACGGTGCGCATTGATACAGACGAGTGAGGTGCCGGAGATGGCTGAAGATCGTTTCCCGCCGGTCATTCTGGCGGTATCGCTCGTACCGGCGAACGTAACCGTCTCCGGCCGGACCTATGTGAGCGTGGAGGCGACGGATGCCGCGCGCGTGAGCGACAGCGCAAAAAGAGCGCTGTATCTGCGCGGCGGGAAAAGACTCTGCGTGAGGAGGACGAGCATGGCAGTGGAATATGAGCTTACGCATACCGGCGAGCAGGTCGATGCGGCGCTGGACGCCGTTGACGGCCTCGCCGAGCTGCTCGAGCGCGTCGTGGGGACGGTAAGCGATGAGTAATAGCCTGACGCCTTATCTTGAGCTGCTTGTACAGCTCCGGGAGGACCTTGCAGATAATCTCGCCTATATGGGCGTGAGCGTGGACGCGGATGAGCCGCTTAAAACGCTTGTCCCCAAGGTCCTGCAGATCTACCAGGGCGATCCATCGCAGGAGCTGTGGAGCGCACAGATGCAGCAGCTGACGCCGAGCTATGGCTTCTTTTCGACCGGCGAGGTCGCGAGCCTTGCGGGCATCTGCAAGATATCTCTGTGCAATCGTATCACTTCGGCCACGGTGACGATCAGCGGAAGCGAGAGCGTCGCGGCCTTGACGGTCACAGCACCCGGCTGGAGCGTGTCACGGGGAGCGACGACGATCGCCATCACGCGCAGCGTGCTGTGCAAAGCGGAATTGGAGCGCGCGTTGGAGCAGATCTCCATTGCCAGCGATGACAGCACGGAGGTCCTGGCACAGATCACGGTGAGCGTGACCTTCCTGAGCGGCGCGACGGCCACGGCAAGCGGCTCCACCGAGCTGAAGTATTCGTACTCCACGACCTGGCTGATCCTCGAAGACGTCTATGGATATACATGGCAGGGGATCGAGGACGCGAATCTGACATGGGAGCAGATGGAGAATCTTGGAAAGCCGGAGGATACCTGATGCAGAGTGTAGAGATCCGCGGCCTTGACGAGACCGTGAAGAAGCTGGAAGGCTTCCCGGATGCTGTCAAGGCGGCAAAGGCGGCGTTCTTTGAAGAGGCCGGAGAAGTGATGCTGGCCGCGGTGCAGCGCCGCATCGGCGGCACCGGCCGCGTAGCCGGCGTCCAGGAGCGGTACATCGGCTCCGGAAAGGGCTATGCGGCAGTCCGCGCGAAGGCACGAACGGAGCTGAACAGGTATGCTGCCGGTTATATCACGAACGCGCTCGAGGGTGGTCACCTTACCAAGGGCGGCAAGAGCCGCGTCCCAGGCAAGTACATGTATCAGATGACCGCCGCATCCGAGCTTGCGAAGCTGCAGGAGGACGGCGCGCGGGAGATCGAGAAAAAGGCTGCGGCTTATTTGGAGGGCGAAGGATGAAGACGATGGACATCGTGGATGCAATCAATGCCCGGCTCACAGAGAAGTGGCCGACGCGGACGGTATATCTGGACGTCTGCCCGGTGGATTTTGACCGCCCATCCTTTTGGCTGCAGGTCACGAAGGACGACCGCAGCGACGCGAACCGTTACACGGACCGCCGCGCCGTACAGATCGCGCTCACGGCCTACGATGAAAAGGATGAGCAATACGAGTCCTCGTGGCAGCGGCTCAGCGGCGTTGTGGACGAATGCCTGACGCTGCTCGGCGGCGTTCTGAAGGTCGGAGACCGGCGCTTCAAGCCGACGCTCAAGAGCCTCCCGCGTGAGCCGGACCGTGCGGTCATTCTCATCGATTTTAGCTTTATGACGCCAAAATCCGCGGACGGCCAGACAGAGGAAACGGCGAAAACGCTGTGTACCTCGCTCACCGTCAACGGCAAAAAAATCTGACAAAAGGAGAAATGCAACATGGGTCTTCCCAAACTGACCTTTACGCTCAAGAAAGCGGCACGCACCGTTGCCGCACGCACTTCGCAGAGCGTCGTCGCGCTGATCATCCGCGACAGCAAGGCAAACGGTGTGCATGCGATCTACCAGGAGAGCGACATCCCGAGCACGCTGGGCGCCGAC
>DJRC01000081.1 GCA_002437735.1 Oscillospiraceae bacterium UBA6370
AAGCGGAGGAGCAGGCCGCGTCCGGCGACTTCGAGAAGGGCGACAAGGTCATACTGAACGGCCGCCTCTACCGCGACAGCTACGGGAATGGCCCAGGCCAGACCCGGAGCAATTACCCCTGCACCATCACCATCAAGGTCGACACGTCCCGGCCCTGCCCCTACCACGTAGACGGCATCGGCTGGGTCTATCCGTCGAGCCTCACAAAAGCGTAAAGGAGGGAGCGAATGAGCCAAGCAGAAGGCAATCCCGGAATGAACAACCTGGCACGGACGCTCCAGAGCCGCATGGCGGCCACCCAGCAGGCCAACCAGGGCATGGCCGAGGACTTCGGCATCATCCAAGGCGATTATAGCCTCCTCACAAACACCTACCCCATCCCCATCCCGAAGAGCGACTACCTCGTATGCCGCCAACTCACCCTCGGCGACACCGGGGAAAAGCTGACGGACACCGCGACGGACGGGAGCCACGGAGGGCACACGGCCGGGGACGGGACGCACACCCACAAGGTCCTTATCCCGGAGAAGATGCGGAAGCTGAAGCCGGGCGACCGTGTCCTTGTGAAGTGGGTCCAGAACGACGCCGTCGTCATCGACATCGTTCTCCCGGCCTCCGTGCTTTGAGAGGAGGAACCGCATGGCAAATCAACTTTTCCCGGTATTCGACGTGCCGGAAGTAAGCACCCCGGCCGCGGCCAGCGAGCGGAAATACAAGCCGAGCGTCTACTTCGACTATGACCTGGGCGACTTCCGACGCGACAGCGGCGGCAACATGGTCGAGGCCAGCGGGCATGACGCCTACATCCAATGGTGCCTGAAGACCTGCATGACCGAGCGCTTCACGCGCCTCGCCTACTCCACAGACATCGGCACGGAGCTGATAGACGCCCTCGACCAGGACACCCGCGAGGCCGTCGAGAGCGCCGTCGAGCGCACCATCACCGAAGCGCTCATGGTAAACCCGCGGACCGAATACGTCCGCGCCTTCACTTTCACATGGGAAGCCGCCGAGCTTCGCTGCACCTTCATCGTCAAGGGCCGCGAGTGGGAAGAGCGGCAGCTTTCCGTCAACTACACGCAGTAAGGAGGGCCACCTATGGCAGATTTTGTGCTCCCCTCCTGGCTGAACGACCAGGACGCGGAGACCATACAGCAGCGCATGATGAAGGCGCTCCCCGCCGACATCGACAACACCGAGGGCGGCTTCCCCTACGACTTCACCATGCCGACGGCGCTGGAGAAGGCGGAGCTTTTAGAGTTCTTCTTGCCGGAGACCCTGAAAATCATGTTTCCACAGTGGGCCTACGGCGAATGGCTGGACCTTCACGCAAAGGGCGTCGGCCTCACCCGGAAGCCCGCGAACCAGGCGTCCGGCTACCTCACTGTGACCGGCATCGCCGGGACAGTCATCCCGGCCGGCTTCACCTTCGCGGTCCCGGCCATCGACGACAGCCCGGCCATTGAGTACCAGACCCAGGAGGAGGCCGTCATCGGCGAAGACGGCGAGGTTTCCATCTACGTCGTCGCCGTAGAGGCAGGCACAGGCGGGAACGCGCCGGCCGGAAGCATCGCCATCATGGCGAAGCCCATGACCGGCATCACCAGCATCACGAACCCGCAGGCCATGACCGGCGGCACGGCAGAAGAGGACGACGACGGCCTCCGCGCTCGTATCGCCGAAATCGACCACGCGGCCGGCTCTTCTTTCGTCGGCTGCGATGCGGACTACATCCGCTGGGCGAAGGAAGTGCCCGGCGTCGGAACGGTCCTAATCGACACGCAGTATGAAGTGGACCACCCGAACTGGGTCCGCCTCGTCATCCTCGACAGCAACGGCGAACCGGCCAACGAACAGATCCGCAGCGCCGTCTATGACCACATCATGGGGCCGGAGGAGCGGAGCATCAAGCGCCTGGCGCCCATCGGAGCCATCCTGTTCGTGGAGGCCCCGAACGGCACCACAATCTACTACTACATTTCCGGCCTGAAGCTGGAGCCGGAGGCGGACGGGGAGACCGTTCTCGAAGCCTTCCGGGAGAACCTACGCACCTACTACGTCACCGCCAAGGAAGAAGGCGTCGTCCGCCATACCCGCGTCTGCGCCGTCCTCTCCAGGACCGCAGGCGTCGTCGACTTCGGCGGCCTCACCATGAACGGCGACACCGAAAACATCAACATCCTGACTGACGGCTACCCCGTCACAGGAGAAGTGAAAACGGGGGAATAAGAAATGGCATTTGACATTGAGCATTTCCCCACAAGCGCAGCGGCCAAGCGGATGCTTGACCGCGTTTCTCCGATTTACGAACAGTCCTATGTTGGTAAGTGGATTTACCAGGTCATGGGACTGGAAATGGATGAAGCCCGGCTTGCCTTCGAGGAGCTGCGGCTTCAGGCGTTTCCTGAAACGGCTACATGGGGGTTGAGATATTGGGAAGACCGATACGGACTACCGACGGACGAGGCCCGCGACCTGGAAGAACGACGCGCCGAGCTTTTGAGCCGACGCGGTGCCAGGGCGCCTATGAACCCCGCCCGTGTGGAAAACATCATCAGCAGCCTGCTCAACCTGCCCGTTTTTGTGACGGAAGACGTGGTGCCCTACACCTTTGCGGTGGAAATCGCCACGGGAGAGCGCGTGGTGGACTTGCTACGGGCATACGAGCGCCTCCTGGAAATCAAGCCGTCACACCAAGCGGTGCAGTTGATAACCAGGCACAAAACCATGGACGCGACGGCCAGGCTTGGCGCAGGAATGATGCTCTTCAGCATCACGCCGCTACCCGAACTGCCGGAGGACCACAGCTTCATGGCCCAGGCAAGCATCGAGGGCGGCGCCCAAATCACCTCCAGGACCACCCTCCCGGAGATGGCCGAAGCACACCCATTCATCACCACAGCGCAAGTGGCGGCAGCGGTCCAGGCCGCAACCTACACGCCGCTCCCGGAGTATGAAGCCCCCAGGCCGCCTCTGCGCGGCACCTGGGAAGTCAACGGAGCGGGAGCCATCATCACCAGCACCGCACTCCCAGAAATCTAATCCAAGAGGAGGAGCAGCCCTATGTACGGGTTCACCATCACGAAGCAGGGGCGCAAGCTCCTTGCTTCCCTTATTGCGGGCCAGCAGCTCGTCATCCTCGGCGTTCAGGTCGGCTCCGGCAAAGTGCCGGAAGGCCAGGACCCCCGCGACCTGACGGCCCTGATTGCGCCCTTCGCGGAAGCCACCACCACTACACCCGTGCGGGACAACGACAAGGTCTCCTTCATCGTTGAATACCGCAGCGACATGGGCGGCGGCCTCACGGAGGGACGTTACCTCAACGAGTACGGCGTATTTGCACTTGACCCGGAAGACGGCAAGGTGCTCCTTTACTACGCCAATCTCGGCGACTACCCGGAATGGGTATTCGCATACAGCGCCACCCAGCCCCCGACCATTCGCCGCTACCCCGTCCAAATCGGCGTGGCGACCGACGCCGAAGTTGTTCTCGACTTCAAAGCCGGCGCCTTCGTCACCGCGGACGAAGTAACGGCCCTTGTGAACAAGGCTGTGGAGGAGGCGGGCGGGACCAGCGAGGAGAAGGTCAAAAACCTTATCTCCGAGCACAATTCGGACCCGAACGCCCACAGCGAGGTCCTGGCGCAGGCCGTGCAGACCACATTCGACAAACTCGTCGAGCAGGGCACGGTCATCGACAAGGAGGAAGTGCAGACGCTCATCGCTCAGGCCATCGCGGCCGGCGGCGGAAGCTACGGCGGCCTCCTCGACCTCACTATTCCCGCTGCCGGATGGACCCCGGCGGAAGCCCCTACCGAAGAATACGCTTACACCTGCGACGTTGCAGCCGAAGGCGTCACCGCGGACCACTGGCCCATCGGTGCGCCGAAGCTCGGCAGCTTCACCGCGGGTCAGGAGGCAGGTGTCGTCGGCGGATGCGAAACCATGGACGGTTATGTCCGGTTCTACTCTAAGCGCATCCCGACCGTCGACATCCAGGCCGCCATCGTCGTCTTCACCCAGGGCAGCACCAGCGGGAACATCGCAACGAAGGACACACCCGGCGTTGTAAAGCCCGGCGATGGCCTCACCGTCGGAGAGGACGGAACGCTTTCCCTTGACCTCGGAAGCGGCCTCGCCCTCGACGAAACCGGCAAGGTCCAGGTCGACACCGAAACCGTTGTAACCGGCGCCGATATGGTAAACGAAGAAGAGGTCAAAAAAGACGTCGCGGACATCCTCAACGGGGAAGACGACGACGCAAATACTTAATTTTTGGAGGAACACATCATGTCTAAGAACATCACCACCAAGACCACCATCCAGAACCTCGCTGCCCAGATTAAGAAGGACTTCGTCAAGAAGACCGCCTTCACCCCCGTTGAGACCGCTGCCAAGAACGCCTTCAAGAGCGCGAAGGTCGACGGCAACTCCGTCCAGTTCTTCACCAGCGCCGACAAGTCCGGCACCGCCGCCTTCACCTTCGATTTCCCGAAGGAAATCTTCCTGGACCAGACCAAGACTGAGTTCGTCGACGTCTTCGCCTGGAGCGAGGCCACCTATCCCGGCTCCACCAATCCCAACCTGGAAGGCAAGCCCGTCATGGTCCTGGCCGTTAAGGGCAGCGACGACACCTGCACTTACTCCTTCCTGAACATGGCCTCCCTGGTCGATACCTACAAGGCCAAGGTCCAGGACAAGGACGCCTCCACCACCATCGAGATCGCTGGCTACGAGGTTGAGGTCAAGGTCAACATCTCCAAGGCGGACAACAACGCCCTGGAGCTGAAGGACGACGGCCTGTATGTCCCCAAGGCTGCGGTCGTCGACATCAGCGGCAAGGCCGACAAGGTCGCCAAGGCTACTGCCGGTAACCTCGCCGGCCTGGACGAGAACGGCAACCTGACCGATTCCGGCAAGAAGGCCTCCGACTTCGTGACCGCCGAGGCCGGTAAGCGCCTGATGACCGACGAGGAGGGCACCAAGCTGGCCGGTATCGCCGAGGGCGCCACCAGGGTCGAGGCGTCTGCCACCAACGGCAACATCAAGGTCAACGGCGAGGAGAAGACCGTCTACACCCTGCCTGAGACTGTTCTGCATGACAGCGACATCAGCGACTACACCGCCGAGGAGATCGCTGCCCTGCTGGCCGACGACGAGGGCTAATCCATAACCAGCCGAAGGAGGTAAAACCCCATGGCAAGGAAGAAATTCAAACTTCCGCTTGATGTGGGGTTTCCCGCCCTGTGCAGTCATATCAAGGAAATCAGAAAGACCGCGGAGGATTCGTCCTCCGCGGTCTCTGCGCTGGCCCAGGCCACAAGCGACGCTCTCAACGAGGTCGACGGCATCCTCCAGGAGAAGCTCGACCTCGTTTCTCCCGTCAGTTTCACCATCCCGACGACGGGATGGAAGACCGACAGCGCCGTTTCCGGCTACACCAAGTATTACGACCTCGCCGTCGACGGCCTCCTGGCCTCCGACATCGTGGCCGTTGACGTAGCCCCGGCCAGCACGGACATCGCCAGAGCGGCAAACTTCACCAACACCGAAACCCTCGCCGGGGTCCTGCGGCTCCGCGCTAAGAGCGTACCCACCGCAGCAATCACGGCGCAGTATCACATCACCAACACCGCAAAATACGCGGTGGAAGAGGAGGCATAAAAATGGCATTTGGCCCCTTCAACGTGGGAGGCGGCTCCGCCCAGGGCGGCGGCTCTGCCTCCAGCGTTCTCTACGACAACAGCAAAACCCACATCGCGGCCAGTAACGTCCAGGACGCCCTCGACACCGTGCTGGACGCGACCCTCCCGACCCTCGTCATCACGGCCCCGGCCGGAAGCGCCCTCGTCATCACCAACGGAAGCACCGTCATCAACGGCACCAGCGGCACCGACGGGACCTTCACCACCAAGCTCCCGAACACCGGCACCTGGACCATCCAGGCCAGCAAGGACGGAGAGAGCACGGAGGGCACGGTCAATGCCGCGGAGGTTGGCGGCAACTACGCAATCACCCTGGCGTACTTCGCCGCCACCATCAACGTCACGGCCGTCGCCGGAGCGGTCGTCAAGGCCGTTTGCGGCTCCGATACCTTCTCCGCAACTGCGGCCAGCAACGGCAAGGCCGCCATCACCGTGAAGAAGGCCGGGACTTACACCATTTCCGGCACCTACGACGGAGCAGGCTCCAATACCGCCTCCGTCAACGTCACCACCAACGGCGCCAGCTACACCGCCACGGTGAAATTCATCACCCTGACCGTGACCGCGCCCGCAGGCAGCACCATCACCGCAAAGAACGGCAGCACGACCAAGACCGGCACCGGCGGCACCGTCACCTTCTATCTCCCGAACACCGGCACCTGGACCGTCCAGGCGACGAAGAGCGGAGAAACGGCCAGCGACACCGTCAGCGTCACCGCCTACCAGGCATACAGCGTCGAGCTGGCCTACGTGAAGATTTACGGCGTTACGTGGGATAAGAGCAGCAAAACGACCCTGACCCGCACCGACGACGCTGCGCTCTTCACCGACCCCGTCCCCAGCGTTGGCGGCGCCGCAGGCTCCTCGCCTTTCGACAAATGCCTGCCCTGGTCCGGCATGGTGAAGGAGAGCCGCACCGGCGGCGTCATGGTGAAAATTCCGAAGTTCTGGTATAAGTGGACCGACGCCAACGGCACCCTGACGCTCCAGATTGCCGACAAGGCCGTTTCCGGCTTCCACGTCAGCCCGGCCCACGCGGACCGCGGCGACGGCAAGGGCGAGCGCGACTACGTCTACATCGGCCGCTATAAGTGCGCCGCCAGCACCTACAAGAGCGAGACCGGGAAGAAGCCGCAGACCAACCAGACCCGCGCCTCTTTCCGCACCAGCATCCACAACCTCGGCTCGAACATCTGGCAGCAGGACTTTGCGATGTTCTGGACGACCCGTATGCTCTACCTCGTCGAATACGCCAACTGGGACGGCCAGGCGGCCATCGGCTTCAACTGCGGCAACAACAGCAGCACCGAGAATATGGGCACCACGGACAGCATGACGTATCACACCGGCACGAAGCTCTCCAGCAAGACGACCTACGGCACCGGCGTCCAGTACCGCTGGATTGAGGACCCGTGGGGCAACGCCCTGGAGTGGTGCGACGGCATCTACTTCTCCGGCTCCAACGTCTACTGCATCAACAATCCCGCGAACTTCAGCGACAGCAGCGGAGGCACGAAGACCGGGACCAGACCGACCTCCGGCGGCTACATTTCCGCCTGGGGCATCCCGACGGTCTCCGGCTTTGAATACGCCCTCTATCCCTCTGCGGTCGCAGGCAGCGAGACCACCTACATCGCCGATTGCTGCAGCTACGACAGTTCCGGCGTGGTCCTCTGCGTGGGCGGCAACTGCAACCAGTACCGCTACCACGGCCCGTTCTACCTGGACGGCAGCTACTCGGCCTCGTACTCGAACAGCGTCATCGGCTCCCGACTCCAAGAACTCCCCTGATGGGGGACCGGGGGCCGCAGCCCCCGGAGCTTCCGAAAAGCGTGAACCCACCGTAAGGAGAACCAGCCCATGAGACAGAACAAAAAGCACACCCCCGCCGGGAGGCAGTACGCCAACACCGGCATGGGCGGGACCCCCTACGCAGTCCGGGAGACCACCACCCAAAACGGAGAGCGGCGCTGGGCCATCCAGCGCCGCTCGACCGCTACCGGGGAATGGATAAGCACCGGCCCCGCGGAATGGGAGACTCCCGCCGCAGCACAGGCCACCCTCGACCGCATCGCGCAGGCGAACGGGTGGCCCGCGATATAGTAAGACAAACCGGCACCCATTAGGGCGCCTCGGGATTGTCTGCGCCTTGGAGCCTCGGCCGTTTCCTGGCTGTTGCGCGTCCGCCGATTACTGCAACTACAACAGTTCCGGCGTGGTCCTCTACGTGGGCGGCAACTACAACCAGAACCGCAACCACGGCCCGTTCTACCTGAACGGCAACTACACGGCCTCGAACACGAACAGCAACATCGGCTCCCGACACCTTGTTAGCAAACCCCAGCACATCTATGGCGCAGGCTTTCGCGCACCGCTTGGTGAAGATATTGCCATCAGGACTTCGTTTAGTACGACCGGAAGGCACCTGGAAAGACGGAGAGGCAAACAAGGAAAGGTGACGACTTATCAAAAGAATAGGGCACGTCATGGAACAAATCGTCGCGGACGACAACGTCCGCCTCGCCATTTTGAAGGTCAACAGCGCGCATCACCAGCACGGCGTCTGCGGCTGGGTACTCCGTACCCTGGACGAGCGCGTCGAAGAGCTGAAGCGTATCGCGCAGGACCCGAAATGGCAGGCGTCGCCGCCCCGGACATTCGCGTTCTATGACAAAAGCGCCGGCAAATGGCGGGACGAAGTATGCGAGCCGCCCATCTGGCCGGACCAATATATCCACCACATGATTGTCCAGGCCCTGGAACCCATATTGATGAAGGGCATGGACCACTGGTGCTGCGGGAGCATCCCCGGACGCGGCATCAGCCACGGAATGAAGGGGATAAAGCGGTGGCTGAGGGAAGACCCCAAGGGGACCCGCTACGCCGCAGAACTCGATATAAAATCGTTCTATCGCAGCATCAACCCACGGTATGTCATACGGTGGCTGGCCCGGAAGATAAAGGACCGCGCAGCCCTGCGTCTAATATGGGCCATCATCAAAAACGGCATCAAAATCGGGTACTATATCAGCCAATGGATGGCGAACGCCATGCTTCAACCCTTGGACCACCTTATCCGGGAGAAGCTGGGCGTCCAACACTTCCTGCGCTACATCGACAACCTGACCCTCTTCGCCAGCAGCAAGAGGAAGCTCCACAAGGCGATAAAGGCCATCAGCAAATGGCTGACCTCCGTCGGCCTCCGCCTGAAAGAGAACTGGCAGGTTTACCGGGTCAGTGCCCGCATGGTGTCTGCCCTGGGCTACCGCTACAACCACCAGAAGACCCTCCTCCGCAAGCGGAACCTTCTCCGCCTGAAGCGCCAGCTCGCCCGCGCCTATAAGAAGATAGACGCCGGCCGAAAGCTGGCCGTTTCTATGGCGGCCGGTCTGCTTTCGAGGCTCGGCCAACTGAAGCATTGCGACAGCCGCGACCTCCGCCGGGCCATCGTTCGGCCTGGACTAATCAAAATCCTGAAAGACGTTGTGCGAGAGCACAGCCGCAAAAGAAAGGAGCAAAGCCAAAAATGGAACAGAACACCCGCACCCAGTACAGCTTCGGCGTAATGAAGCTCATGGGCGAAGAGCAGCAGGTCCTCCGCGTCAAATCTAAGGACCCCATCACCCTCACGCCAGGCCGCTACCATACGGTCACCGAGGAGTTCCCCGACATGACCGTCACCCACAACTTCAAGGTCGACTACATCGTCGCCGAGGACAGCGACGCCGACGGCTACGTCTATAAGTGGTTCGCCCTCAAAGAGCACCACACCGCCACGGACCGCAGCCCGAAGGCCATCCAGCTCTCCGAGCAGAACGCCGCCAACCTGGACTACGTCTGCATGATGGCCGGTATCGACCTGCCGACTGAAGACGAACCGCAGCAGAAGGAGGACAGCACCGATGAATGAGCACAGCCCGAAGTTTGAGCGCGTAAAGCGCTACTACGACACCGGCCTCTGGAACGCGGCGATGGTACGCAACGCCACGAAGAACCCGAAGGCCTCTCCGTGGATTACCGAGGCCGAGGCCGAGGAAATTCTGTCCGGCGGCGCCAATGAGTAACCTTCAGATGATAGAAGCGCTCTGCACCCTCTGCGAGGAGCAGAACCGCGTCCTGAAGGCCATGGCCCGGCGCCTCGGCGAGCTGGGCGACACCGCCCTCACCGACGAGATCGCTGCGGCCGACGAGCGCTACCGCCAAATCATCGGGTCCAACGAATTCCTGGACCCGTAACCGAAGCCGCCCTCTCCGCGAGGGCGGCTATTTCTATGCAAAGGAGGGAGCCAACACGGGAAGAAAATACACCCCGAAGCACCTGGCGGACACCTACGACCAGGCAAAGCGCAAACTCGAACTGCGCTATGAGCGGAAGGAGCTGAAGCGCAAAGAGCGCATGAAAAGCTCCTCGCTCCTCTGGCTGTGGGAATTCAGCAAGAAGGCGGTCCGCATCTGCATGACCATCTACGTCCTCGTCATCGCCTACGCCATGACGGCCATGTGGACCCGGAACGATTTCACCTACCTGGGGACGCTCATCGAGCAGACCAGCGACATCCTGAAGGTCTGCGTCTTCGGCTACCTCATCAAGGCCGGCGCCGAGAACGTCGTCCGCATCCGCACCTCGCCGCAGGCCCCGGAAGAGGACCCGCAGCCGCAGGAGGACGACGGCCCCGTCGTGCCGCAGTAACAAAGAAGGAGGAACCACAAAATGACCGAAAACCAACTCCGCGCCAAAGTAGTCACAGCGGCAAAAGGCTGGTACGGGTGCAAAGAGGCCGACGGGAGCCACAAGCCCATCATCGACCTCTACAACACCCAGAAACCGCTCCCCCGCGGCTACAAGATGAAATACACCGACGCCTGGTGCTCGACCTTCGCCAGCGCCGTCGCCATTAAGGCCGGCATGACCGACATCATCCCGACCGAGTGCGGCTGCGAGGCCCATATCAAGCGCTTCAAGGCCATGGGAGCCTGGCAGGAGGACGACACCTATGTCCCGAAGCCCGGCGACTATATCTTCTATGACTGGCAGGACAACGGCGTCGGCGACTGCACCGGCGCAGCGGACCATGTCGGCATCGTCGTCGAAGTGAACGGGACCACCATCACCGTCATCGAAGGCAACATGAACGACGCCGTCGGCTACCGCCGCATCGCCGTCAACGGCCGCTATATCCGCGGCTACGGTGTCCCCAACTACGCCAAGAAGGCCGCGGGCGGCAAGCAGACCGACGAAGGAACGGGCAACACCAAGGACACGACCCCGTCCGGCACCTACGCCGTGGGCGATACTGTCCAATTCCTCGGTGGCCCGCACTACACCAACGCCGTCGCCGCCAAAGCCGCCGGGAAACCGAGCGCAGGCCCGGCCCGCATCACGGCCATCAAGAAGGGCACCGCGCACCCCTATCACGTTGTCCACACCACCAGCGCCTCCGGCGTCTACGGCTGGGTCGATGCCGCGAGCATCGCCGCCGCGGCCGGCGAACAGACCTACACCGTCGTTTCCGGCGACACCCTTTCGGCCATCGCCCGGAAGTACGGCACCACCGTCAAGAAGCTCGCCGCCTACAACGGCATTTCCAACCCCAACATCATCCGGGTCGGCCAGACCCTCCGCATCCCTAAGTAAGGAGAAAGGAGGACGCCATGAGTGAAAGCATCGAAATTCAGTTGACGCGCATCGACGAGCGCAGCAAGCGCAACGAGGGGCGCATCAAGCTCCTGGAAGAGAACCAGGAGACCCTTCACAAGCTGGTGACGAGCGTCGAGCTTATCGCCAAGAGCCAAGAGCGCATCGAGGGGACCGTCGGAGAGCTGACCGGGAAGGTCGAAAACCTGGAGCAGGCCGACGGAAAGAAGTGGCGGGCCGTCGTAGAGAAGGTCGTCACCGTCATCGTTGCCGGCATCATCGGCTATATGCTCGCCCACGTCGGGTTTTAAGAAAAAGGAGTGATACCCTATGGACATTTCCACCATCATCGGGACCTTCGCCAACGCGCTTATCGCCGCGGCCGCGACCGCTACGGCCGCGCTTGTCGCCTACGGCATCCGTCGCCTGGCGGAGTACCTGAAGAACCGCACCACCAGTGCAGACGCCAAGCGCTTCATCGACGAGGCGAGCGACGCCATCAGCGCCGCCGTTGCGGCCACCTCGCAGACCTATGTCGACGCCCTGAAGGCTGCCGGAAACTTCACCAAGGAGAACCAGGAAAAGGCCGCAGAGGCCGCCCTGGAGACCGCCAAGAGCCTTCTCGCAAAGGACGCCGCCGACTTCATCGCCGGCGCATACGGGAGCCTGGACGCCTACCTGAAGCCCAAAATCGAAGCCGAGGTCCGCAGTCAGAAGGCCCTCCAGCCTGCCGCCAAGACGACCAAGGCCACGGAGGAGACCACCACCGTCGCCGCTACTACCGCCGCCGCTACTGCGGCCGCCGTGGCCCAGCGGGCCATCATGCAGCAGCCTGAAGACACCAAGTAAAATCTCGCCTTTCTGCACAAAGACCGCCGAGTGAGTTTGTATATCATTCGGCGGTCTTTCTCCTTGCTTATTAACCAACGCCGGTATATTATTGCGTCACAACGAACGAATAACCAACGGCAGTTAATGGAGGACACCGAAATGAAAAAGCTGACCCTTAACACCATGCGCGAAGGCTACGGCATCGACCAGATCCGCGAGACCATGACGGTCGGCGAGCTGATGAATTTCCTTGCACAGTACGACGAAGACACGCCAGTCTTCCTGAGCTTCGACGGCGGCTACACCTACGGCGGCATCACCGAGCAGCGCTTCGAGGAAGACTACGGCACCGAAGAGGAGGAGAACTGAACATGACGACCAAAGAGCAGGAGCGCAACGCGCTCGCCAAGATTATGAAAATCGTCGCCGACCTCGGCGAGGGCAGCTACATCGCAACAGCCTTTGAAGGCTGCTTCGAGATTGCCCGCGAGAACATCGACAACGACTGGGCCTGCTCCATGAAGCAGAAAGCCGAGAGCGCAGAGGAGAAGCGCATCGAGGCCGAACTCGGCTACAACCGCCTCGTTGACAAGCTCGCGGAGAGCGAGAAGGCCGTCGCGGAACTCCGGGAGCGTACCCTTTCCGCGGACGACATCGCTGACCTCTCCAAGCTCCTCACCGAAAAGGTCCTCTACCTCGGCAACGAGGTCAGCAGCGACGCCGAGCGCATCGTCGAAGCCGCGGACCGGCCGGACAGCGCGGAATTTCGGAGCGCCGTCAAGGACCACCGCACGGTCAAGGCGGGAATGACCCGATACACCGCCCTCCTCGCCAGAGTGAACGCCATCAGAAAGAAAGACCAGACGCCGGAATAATAAGCAGCCCGCCCCGGAGGAACGAAGGCAGAAAGGACCAGATATGACCTATACTGAAATTCTTGAATGGGCCAGAAGAGGCATCAAGGCTGAACAGGCCCGCATCCGAGAGATGCAGGAGAAAGCCCTGGAGGGCCAGGCCCTCCCCCTCGCCCGGCAGGCGCAGGACGCCATCGACAAGCTGGACGTCCACCTCGCAACCCTCGACGAAATCCAGGAACTGCACGACAGAAAGTGAAGGAGAAGCACATGAAAATCATCACCGCTGAGACCAAGGTCGTCTACACCATCGAATACACCTTCGAGGACTACAAGGCCGCCCGCGAGACCTACCTGAAGGACCCCGCCCTGAAGCGGCGCTATCCCCGCGCCTTCTGCGAGTTTCATAGAGACCCGGAGGACGAGACCGGCGAACTTGCCTTCGTTTCCCTCTCCGTCATCACGTCGCGCCGCAGCGCCCCCAACGATACCTTCTCTGCGATGGCCCGTATCTGGGGTTATGACGGCTGGCAGAACTGCGGCTTTTACGACGAGAAGACCGGCAAGCGCCAGATGACGGTCTACCACAGGACCGAGGCGCAGGAGCAGAAGAGCGCCGTCGAACAGCTTCACGACCGCTATGGCTGGCCCCTGAAAATTCACGCCAGAGGGTGCGACGCCTACCTCGTCGGCGCCCAACCCCTAAACGAAGGCGACCCAGAGCCGATATACCGCTTCCCCGGAGGCGACAGCCTCGTCGATAAGGCCGAGCTAAGAGTGGCCGGGAGGAACGAGGAATGACGCAGCTCCACATGAGGCAGTTTAACGGGATGACCTTCGGCATGGAGGCACAGAACCCGGCGGCCCTTAGGACCCTGAAAAAGAAGGTTTACTATGCCGAGATAATCCCGAATGGCCGATGCCTCCCCGTAAAGCGCCAGTGCGTCGCGGCCGAGTACGTCGCCGCGGTCATGGGCCGGGCGGCCTGGCTCGTCGCCGAAAGCCATTTGATGGAAACCGTAAGTTGGGACGACAGCGGCGACATCTACATCATCTACAAGGAGGACCTGAAATGAAGCGCCTGAAGAACGAGAACATCCGCCTGAAGGACGGCACGGCCGCCACCCTCTCGACCGCGCAACTCCCGGACGGAAGCTATGAGACCATGCTCTACTGCGGCCCGGCCATGACCGAGCTGGCCGTCGTCCAGAGCGACACCGAGGCGGCGGCCCTCGCCGCCCACAAAGACATCAAGGCCAACTACCACGTCGAGGCCCCGGCCGGGAAGTATAAGGACCTGGCAGACTGCCTGCGAGCGGCCAAAGAATACGCCCTCGCGCACAGAGGGAGCGACGACGGCGGCACCTGCAACTTCGACGCGCCGACCATCGCCCTCCCTGGCTGGGAAAAGGCGAAGGTCGAAGCCGCGGCCGCGGAGGCCGGAACCGGCTGCTTCGTCTGGAACGCCTTCGGCGGCAGGCTCTTCGTTTTCCCCATCGGCGGAGGCCAGGGCAACGCCCGGACCAAGGCCGCCGAGATTGCCCGCGACTTCCTCCAGGCCGCAGGCTTCAACGCCGGGATGTACTACCAGATGGACTGACAAGGAAGGGGCTGAAATGATAGACTACCAAGCCATCATCGCGCAGCTCCAGGAGGAGCGCCGCGCTGTCTGGGCCTACCGCTACGGAGGCATGGTCCCGGCCTACTACTGCACTGCCCTGCGGGCCGCCATAGCGGCCCTGGAGGAGTGCGAAGCCTGCCGAAGCGCCGCAGACCAGGCGGCAGAAGAACGGACGAAGGGAGCAGCGGAAAGTGAAGTTATGCGATAGGTGCCGGGTGCCCGGCTGCCTGCTGAACTACGGCGGGAAAGCCTGCCAAAACGCCAGGAAGCAGGAATGCCCGGACGTAATTTTTACCCGCGCAGACAAAATCAGAGAGATGGAGGACGAGGAGCTGGCAGACTTCCTCGCGTACACCTGGGCCATCAAAGCCAAAGCCTGGCACACAGACGGCGGCGAGGTCCTGGCATGGCTCAAAGAACCGGAGGAGGAGCTATGAAGAGCACAGGAACCCCGTGCCGGAACTGCCTGCACAGCAAGCGACAGACCTGGGAGCACCCATGTTGCGACTGCATGAGCGACGAGGACATCGCCCTCGCCCACATGAACCCAAACCACCCGGTCGACTTCGTCCACTACGAACCGAAGGAGGACCCCTATGACAGAACGTGAACGCCTGATAGAGAAGCTGATGAAGACCAAGGCTCTCGCCGAGCGCGGCGTCGGAGGAGAGCGCGAGAACGCCGAGCGCATCCTCACGGCCATGCTCCAGAAGTACAGTATCAGCCTCGATGACCTGGAGAGCGAAGAGGAAACGACCCACTGGCTCACCTTCAAGACGGACCTGGAGCGCCGCCTCCTCCATCAGCTCGCCTACAAATACTGCGGCAGCGGCCACGCTTACGGCTGCATCGGCAAGTACACCAACCGGCCCAGGAAGAAGGTCGGCATCGACTGCACCAACGCCATCTACATCGAAATCGAGGCCGACTTCGATATGTACCGCCGGGCACTGGAAGAAGACCTCGAAATCTTCTACTCCGCCTTTATAGCGAAGAACAACATATACCCGCCCCCGGAGCTGGCCGGAGACCTGGATGACGACGGCGACGTGGACTATGAGCGCCAGATGAAGGTGGCGGCCATGGCCAAGGGCATCGAGCGCAGGACGCGCAACAAAGCCCTCCCATCAGGGGAATAAAAGCGAAGCACCGGTCAAGCACTGTACTTGCACCAGACAAGCACCGTACTCGCACAGTACAAGCCCAGCCCATTACCCATTACTATTAACCCATTACCCATTACTGGAACCCGTAGTTATCCACAGCGCGGGAGGAAGGAGCCGAAAATGAGCATTGAGATTTTGAGAGACCATATCGCCGGCGCCCTCTACGGCGTGGCCGTAGGCGACGCCATGGGCGGCCCGGTAGAGTTTATGACGCGGGGCCAGATCGTCGCGAAATACGGCGGCCCCGTCGACCGCATGGTCGGCGGCGGCTGGCTCGGTCTTGTCCCCGGAGAGACCACAGACGACACCGCGATGACCCTGGCCGTTGCCGAGGGCATCATGGCGAACCCGGACGACCCGGCCCAGGAAATCGGCCGTCGCTTCATTTCCTGGGCCAATAGCCGCCCGAAGGACATCGGCGCGACCTGTGCAAGCTCCATCGCCATCGCCAAGAACTGCGCGGCGAAGGAACGCCGCACCATCCCCGACTTCATCATGTGGACCTTTGCGGCCCACCTGACCGCAGAGCACAATGGAGACCGCAGCGGAGGGAACGGTGCCCTCATGCGCTGCATCTACCCGGCGCTCTACTACACGGACCGACTGCGGGCCGTCAGAGAGGCCGTCAACCAGGGCCGCATGACCCACAAAAGCGCGGACAGCGATGACGCTTGCCTATTCTACGCCGATGTGGTACACTACCTCGTAAGACACGCCGCAGGGAGCGACGACGCAAAGGCCCTGCGGGAATCAGCGGCCGGCGGCCTCCTGGTGAGCCACATTTGCAATATGGCCTCCGGGACCCCGTACAAAATTAAGGACCTCCCGGACACGCCGGAAGGACTGCGGCCGTCCGGCTACTGCGTAGACAGCCTGAAATGCGCCATGTACGCCTGGGCGCACACGACCAACTTCAAGGCCGCGCTCGTCACGGCCGTCAACCTTGGAGGGGACGCGGACACCATAGGAGCCATCTGCGGCGGCCTGTGCGGCGCTGTGTACGGTTACAACGACATCCCGGCCGAATGGATAGCCTACCTATCCGAGGCCGACAGAGAGCGCCTGAACGCGGCTGTCGCGGCCGCGGTGGAAAACTGGAAGGAGGCAAAAATCTGATGGCAGGACACGGAAGACCGATGAAGGGCAAAAGCCGGAGAATACCCCTGACCGTGAACGCCCCCCTCGCCCTGGTGGATGCCATCGACGAATACGTCGCCGAGCGCGACGCGATGGAGGACGGGTCCTATTCTCGCTCCGACTTCTACACCGAGGCCGCCATCGCCTTCCTTCAGGCCAAGGGCAAGAGCTACGCCGACGAAGAGGTCCACCTGCGACGTTGCAAAACCGTTGCAGAAAACGACGCGGAGAAAGAGGACGGAGAGAATAGAGAGAAACACCGCGAAGAAGGCGGCGAAAAAGAGCCGATGTGACGTGATGTGAAACATCGGTAAACGAGCTGGAGTGACCGCTCGCTCAGTTGATTTGTCGATTTAACATTTCAAAGCCCCCGGCTGCGGTCGGGGGCTTTGCCTATATCCGTGTGATGATTTTATGATAATCGTATATAATTTATCGTATTACGATAAAAATATATTGACAAACGAAAAGTCATGCGATATACTCTCCTCATCAAGCATCTTGAGGAGGTCAGAAAAATGAAGTGGAACCGTTGGATCGTCAAGGCAGCCAAGATCATCACAAAATTTACAGAGCTCGGCTATTGGATGACAGCCGCTCTCATGCTCACAGCCGGAATATACTCGTTTGTGGACCGCACATTTCTTGCGGACGCTCTGGCCGGATCGATCCGTACCGGCCGTATGGATCTCAGTGTCCTCGGCTTTGAGTTCAGCGTTCCGACCGCGAACGGCATTGATATGCGGGCAATGCTCCTGTTCTTTGCCGCAGCCGTTGTACTCCCTTCCCTCATGGCGATGATCTTCCGCAATCTCTACCTTATCATCAAAAGGTCGGAGGGCAACACGGTCTTTCAGTCGGATAATATCCGTATGCTCCGCGAGATCGGCATTTTCGCCATCTCCATTCCGCTCATTGGGCTTACGCTGAGCACCGTGTGCCGTCTGATCTTCGGCACCGATAGCGTCGAAACGAGCGTTCGGCTCTACGGCTTCTCCATGGGTCTTGTGATCCTCTGCCTGACGCAGTTCTTTGCGCGCGGCGTGGAGCTGGAACAAGATGTGGAAGGGCTTGTGTAAATGGGAAAGATCATTCTGAGACTGGACCGCATGATGGTCGAGCGAAAAATGTCGCTGAACGAGCTGGCGGAGCACGTCGGCATCTCCAACGTGAACCTGTCCAAGATCAAGAACAATAAGGTGACGGCGATCCGCTTCTCCACGCTCGCTGCGATCTGCGAGGCGCTTAACTGCGATGCCGGCGATATTCTTGAATACCGGGAAGATGACAAAGCCTGAATGAGAAATCGGAAAGCCGACGGCTTTCCGATTTTCCCCCTTGACAATATCGATATTCGATAGTATACTCTGCTCAAGAATATCGAATATCGATAAAAGGAGGCGGCGCGATGGCACGCGAAAAATTTCAGACACTCACCGAGCAGATGTTTTACGTCCTCCTCTGTCTGCGCGAGGAATGCTGCGGCATGGACCTGATGGAGCGCATCCGCCTGCTCACGAGCGGCCGCGTGAGCGTCGGCCCCGGCACGCTCTACAATCTTTTAGAGCAGTTCGCCGCCGAGGGCTACATCATCGAGACCAAATGCGAGGGCCGCCGCCGCAGCTACGTTCTCACCGAAAAGGGCGAGGAGCGGCTGCACGGCGAGATGGACCGCCTGACGGCGCAGATGAACGATTACCAGCGACTTTTGAAGGGAGGCGACAAGCCATGCGAACTGACCGATGGAACAAGAAGCGAGAACTGAACCTCTACGCCTTCTACGACCACACGGGACTCGAGCGGCACCTAGAGAAAATGGCCGCCAACGGCTGGATGCTCGAATCCGTCGGCACCTACGCCCTGCGCTACCGCCGCTGCGAGCCGAAAAGGTTCCGCTTCGCGGTGGTCTACTATCCCAAGTCCGACAGCTTTTGTCCCGACGAGCCAAACCACGAGAACCTGACCTTCTGGGACTACTGCGCCGGCGCGGGCTGGCAGATCGTCACGCAGCGCGGCGACACGCACATTTTCTGCAACGAGGACCTTGACGCCGTGCCCATTGAGACCGAGGCCGTCGTGCAGGTCGAAACGATGGAGCGCGCCAAGAAGGGCTATGTGCGCAGCAACACGATCACGGTCGCCTGTATGCTGCCGACGATGCTCTATCTTTGGGTGTCGCAGCTCAGGCGCGATCCGGTCGCCTTCCTCGCGGACGGCTACGACCTCACCATGATGCTGATGGTCCTCGTCATGATCCTCCTCTTCGGCGTCGAGCTGCTCGGCTACCGGCTCTGGCTGCGCAGGGCGAAGCGCAACGCCCGCGAGCTGGGCATCTTCACGCCCACCCACTCGAGCCGCTGGCTGAGCTTCCTGCGCTCGATCTGGATCTTTGTTTTCTGGGCGCTCATGGTCATCCCCCTGCTTTTCCGCAGCGCCGGCCTGTGCATCGTTCTCGTCTCCACCGGCGCTGTACTCGTCCCCATCGGCGGAGCAGTGCTCGTCGGCAAGCAGGTACGGAAAAGGAACGTACCGCCGAAAAAACGCAGGCTCATCTTAGCGTTTACGGTTCTCTGCTCCGCCTTGGTATCCGTCATGCTGATGATCGGCGTCATGACCTACGGTATGTCAAGCGGCTGGTTTGACGACGTGCCGAAAAACGCGGAGGAATACACCTACTCCTACACCGTCGGCGGCAGCCCGCAGGTCGGCTACCTCTACCATGACACGCTCCCGCTCTATGTGCAGGACCTGACCGACACCGATTACGACCGCTATTCCTGCGAGGCCCTCGAGCGCGGAAGCTCCGTCTTCGTCCGGCAGGTCGAATACCGTCAGGAGCTTCCCTACGACGTGCGCTGGACCGAAAAACATGACCCGCCGCTGCCGGAGCTGTCCTACACCGTCATCGACGTGAAGCTTTCCCCGCTCTTTGACTTCTGTCTCCAAAGCACGCTGCGCGCAGAAGAGCGCTATGGCAGCGAATACCGCGAGACCGATCCCGCGCCGTGGGGCGTTGACCGAGTCTGGCAGCTCTGGGAGGTTGGAAATAACGCACCCCTCAACACCTGGCTGCTCGTCTGCGGCAGCCGCATTGTGGAGTTCAAGCCACGCGACTTTTCACCCGATGCCGCGCAAATGGCTGTGATCGGTGAAAAGCTCGGCAAAGGATGAAAAAGCTGAGGCGGCATGAGCCGCCTCAGCTTTCATTTACCTATTCGGCTCCATGTCGCCGGAGAGTGTGTCAAGGTATTGGTAGTACGGCATCAGGAAGCGGAAGCCGTCGAGCACCTCGTCCTTGAGCCGCGGCGTGAAGAGCACGCCCTCGGGGTTATCGTCATAGCCGATGGCAATGTTTTTGCGGTTGTACCACAGGTTCAGCAGCCTGCCCGCATCGCCCTTCGGCCGCTTGAATTCCTCGCCGGAGAGCACAAATTTTGATTTGTTCAGCCGCCGCGCCAGCCTTTCAAGCGGCTTAGGATCGTTCTCGATCCGCGCGCGGAGCTTTGCCATCGTCGCCGCCCCCGCGTCCCAATAGCCGCAGCCGTAGCTGAAATAGTTCGGCGCAAGCTCAAAATAGAGCGCGGGCACGCTCTCAAAGCGCTCGTGCGGCCGCTCGATGGTGAACCACAGATGCTCCTTGTACGGCCCGCGTCCGTGCAGCCGCCGCGCGTCGCGGTAGATGCGGCAGACGTGCAGCCGCCAGTCCTGCCTGGGATAGTCCTCCGCCAGCGCGGAAAAGACCTCCTTCCCCAGTTCACGCATGGGAACGTCCACATAGTCCGTAAACTCCTGCTTGTGCGCCAGGAACCAGCCCCGCTCGTTATTCAGGCTGATGCCCCAGAGGAAGTCGATGGCGTTTTGCGAAAAGCCCTGAAACATAGAAATGACCTCTTTGCTTTTGTTTTCGTCAGTTTATCAGCTTTTCCGCGCCGCGTAAAGTGACAAATGCAACCACAAAAGAAAAAACGCAGCCTAAGCTGCGCTTTCTCTTTCTACAACGAACGAGAGGAGGAAACTCTCAGAAGTTGGCTTATTGTCCGCTCTTACTTGGCGGAGTGACCGTGATCGACCTCATACATGTGCTCGATCAGCTCGAGGACCTTGTTGGAGTAGCCGATCTCGTTATCGTACCAGCTGACGACCTTGACGAAGGTATCGGTCAAGGCGATGCCGGCGGTGGCGTCGAAGATGGAGGTGCGGGAATCGCCGAGGAAGTCGGAGGAAACGACGGCCTCGTCGGTGTAGCCAAGGATACCCTTCAGCTCGCCCTCGCTGGCCTTCTTCATGGCAACGCAGATCTCATCGTAGGTGGTGGGCTTCTCGAGGTTGACGGTCAGGTCAACGACGGAGACATCCAGCGTCGGAACGCGCATGGACATACCGGTCAGCTTGCCGTTGAGCTCGGGAATGACCTTGCCGACCGCACGGGCTGCGCCGGTGGAGCTGGGGATGATATTCGCGGTAGCCGCGCGGCCGCCGCGCCAATCCTTGAGAGAGGGACCGTCCACCGTCTCCTGTGTGGCGGTGACCGAGTGGATGGTCGTCATCAAGCCGTCCTTGATGCCGAAGTTCTCATGCAGGACCTTGGCAATAGGGGCAAGGCAGTTGGTGGTGCAGCTCGCGTTGGAGACGAACTGCATATCGCTGGTATAGCTCTTATGATTCACGCCCATGACGAACATCGGGGTGTCGTCCTTGCTCGGCGCGGACATGATGACCTTCTTTGCGCCGGCGGCGATGTGGCCGGCAGCCTTTTCCTTCGTCAAGAACAGGCCGGTGGACTCGACGATATACTCCGCGCCGAGCTTGCCCCACTTCAGGTTCGCGGGGTCTCTCTCGCTGAACACGGGAATGACCTGGCCGTTGACGACCAGCGCGTTCTCGCGGCTTTCGATGTCAGCCTTGCAGCGGCCGTGCATCGTATCGTACTTGAGCATATAGGCAAGATAATCGGCAGGGCATAGATCGTTGATGCCGACCACGTCGATCTCGGGATGCTCGAGGCAGGCACGGAACACCATACGGCCGATACGGCCAAAGCCGTTGATACCGATCTTAATAGACATAAAATGCGCTCCCTTTCGTTTTACGGAATATATCAAATGTATGGCACATTTGGTATTATAGCATACTCTTTTCCAAATGCAAGTCTTTTTTTCAAAAAATTTTCCTTTACACAAAAGTTCTTGTGTTTTCGACAGGAGTTTGGTATTCTACTTATTACCTCACATTGCGCTCATCGCGCTGCGGTACTTTTTTCCACACGAAAATCGCGCCGTCCTGCAAAGGATATGAACAGCTTTCCCAAAGGAGGCGCACTTTATGATGCCGCTTGACGAAAAAGACCTTCAGCTTCTGACCGAGGTCCTGCCGAACGTTTCGGCCCAGCTCCGCTCCTCGATGGCGAACGTGTTTGCCGCGGCGAACCGTCTCGCGCCGGCGGAAGCGCGCGAGGCCGACCCCGTGCTGGACAAAAATGCAGCCATCCTCACGATGAGCTGCCATCAAATGCTGCGTCTGGTCGGCAATCTCTCCGCCGTGAGCGAGCTGGTGCAGGGCGGACGCTTCCGGCTGTGCAACGACGATATCGTCGGCTTCTGCCACGCGCTCTGCGAGCGCGCGGAGCCTCTTTTCGCGCTGCGCGGCGTCACGCTGCGCTTTTCCGCCAGCCACGAGAGCCACATCATCGCGTTCAACGCTCCCATGCTCGAGCGCGCGCTTTTGAACCTGCTCTCCAATGCGCTGAAATTCACGCCGGAGGGCGGCACGGTCAACGTGCGCGTCAAATGCGGCGAGCGTCATGTGCAGCTCACCGTGGCCGACACGGGCTGCGGCATCGAGCCGGAGCGCCTTGCCCACATCTTCGAGCGCTATCTGGATACGGACCGCCTTGATCCTGCGCCGCCGCACGGTCTCGGCGTCGGGCTGGCCCTCTGCCGCCGCATCGCGCAGGGCCACGGCGGGATGCTCGTGGCGGAATCCGCCGTCGGCAAGGGCTCGGCCTTCACGCTCTCGCTGCCCAACGCCCGCTCGACCGAGCTGTCGCTGTCCGACCGCCGCTTTGATTACGCCGGCGGCTTCGACCATGTTCTCATGGAGCTGAGCGACGCGCTGCCGAGCCGCGCATTTCTGCAAAAATACCTGGATTGAGGAAATTTCTCTATGGCAAAGAAGGTTTTAGTCGGTATGTCGGGCGGCGTGGACAGCGCCGCCTGCGTTCTCCTGCTCCAGAAGCAGGGCTATGATGTCAGCGGTATCACGCTGCGGCTGCACCATTATAAGGATCGTCCCGGCACCTGCGGCAGCGCCGACGACATCGAGGAGGCTGCGCGCGTCGCCGCGCAGATGGGCATTTCCCATCGGGTGCTCGACCTGTGCGACCTTTTCCGCCGCGAGGTCATGGGCCACTTCGTCTCGGAATACTGCGCGGGCCGCACCCCGAACCCCTGTCTGGACTGCAACCGTGAGCTGAAGTTCGGCGCGATGCTCGACTGGGCGCTCGACCACGGCTTCGACTCCGTTTCCACCGGGCACTACGCCCGCGTCGGCTTCGACGCGGCATCGGACCGACACCTGCTCCTGCGCGGCGTGGACACACATAAGGACCAGAGCTATGTGCTCTACCAGATGACACAGCGGCAGCTCGCGCATCTGCTGCTTCCCGTCGGCGAATACAGCAAGCCGGAGATCCGCACCCTCGCCGCGGACTTTGGTCTTGAAAACGCGCAGAAGCCCGACTCGCAGGATATCTGCTTCGTCCCCGACGGGGACTATGTGCGCTTCCTGCGCGAGTTCGGCGGCGTCACGCCCGAGCCGGGCGACTTCGTCGATACGAGCGGCCGCGTCCTCGGCCGTCACCGCGGGCTGGTCGCCTACACCACCGGCCAGCGCAAGGGCCTCGGCGTGAGCGCCGACCGCCCGCTCTACGTCCTCTCCAAAAGCGCCGCAGACAACACCGTGCTCCTCGGCGACAATGCGGAGCTGTTTTCCTCCGCCCTGCTCGCCTCGCGCGTGAACTGGATCGTCACGCCGCCCGCAGAGCCGCTGCGCGTCACCGCCAAAACGCGCTATTCCCAGCGTGAAAGCGCCGCGACCGTCACGCCGCTGGACGGCGGCGCGGTTCGCGTGGACTTCGACGAGCCGCAGCGCGCCATCACCGCGGGGCAGGCCGTGGTCTTTTACTGCGGCGACACCGTCGCCGGCGGCGCGACCATCGACAAGGCTCTATAAAAACGAAAAACGCTCCGCCTGCGTTCCTTCCCTGAAACGCGCGGAGCTTTTTCTCACTTACCGTTCGCTGACGAACCAGTCGTCCACAAAGATCATATCGTCCACGTCGCCGCGGACGCCCTGCCACTCTCTCATGCTCTCGCCTCCCCGTGCCATACCATGCAGTATATGCGCGCGGCGGCGAAAGGTTGCACGAAAAAAGGCATTTGGGCAAAAGGAAACCATTGGTTGACAAAACGAAACACCCGGTTGGTGGCGCAAAACGGCTGTTTTTGCTAAGCTAGTGCCATCAAAGCAAAGGAGAAAGCGCCCATGAAGCTATGTGAAAAACTCTATGAGCTCCGCCGCGCGGCGGGCCTCTCGCAGGAGGAGTTGGCCGAAAAGCTGAGCGTCTCCCGTCAGGCCGTCTCCAAGTGGGAGAACGGCGCCGCCCAGCCCGAGCTGAGCAAGCTCGTGGAGCTCAGCCGTCTCTACGGCGTGAGCGTCGACGAGCTTTTGAGCCTTGAGGAGGCGGAAAAGAGCGAAGCGAGGGCCGCCGCAGCCGACGCGCCCACACCCGCTCCCGCGCAGGAGCCCCTTACCGCGCCGAAGAAGGTGCGCCGGCAAAGGCTCCTCCTCGGCGCGGCGGCGGTCTGCCTCGTCCTCGCCGTCGGCACGGCAATTCACAGCAGCCGCCGCGTCAAGCAGCTCGAGCGGCAGGTCAGCTCCCTGCAATCGCAGATCCTGAGCGTGCAGTCCAATCTTTCCTCGCAGATCGCGGGCATCAGTAGCTCCGTGCGCGATGCGATGGAGGAGAGCGCCACGCTGACCGCGCAGTTCGATTACACGGTCAAGCACTTCGACCTGGACGCCTACACCTGCACCGTCGCCTTCGCCCTCCAACCCAAGACGGTGCAGGACGACCTTGCCGTCTCCCTCCGTCTCCACTCCCTGGCCTCCGACGACGGAACGACCGCCGTCGAGCTGGTCCGCGACGAGTACGACGTCTACCGCGGCGAAGCCGTTCTCTCAATGAACGACACCGGCTTTGAAGCCACCGCCGCCTACGATACCGGCGGCGAGCGTCAGCTCGAGACGATCCGCGATCTGCCCGGCTTTGCCGACGAGGCGCTGCCGAAGCTCTATGAGGACTTCTCCTTCGGCTACGGCCTCACCTACTCCTATTCCGACTCCATCCGCTGCAGCGTCAAGGACTGGGAGGATCCCGAGGACCACCGCACCGCGAACCTCTACCTCGGCGCTTACGACGCCGCCCTCCGGTCCGCGTGGCTCGACTATCGGGTGAACGGAAGGAGCGCCGCGCAAAGCGCGCTCAAATTTATGGAGGCCGACGGCGACAAGCGCTCCGCCGTACAGTGGTGGATCGGCGACATTCCCGACGAGAGCACCGCCGGCGTCTACAGCATCTACGGCGCGGAGGTTGTGGAATTTGACCTACCCTACGGCGCGGAGCTGCAGGTCGTATTCCATGCGGAGCTGACCGACGGCACACGTCTCTCGGCGATGACCACGCGCGAAACGATGCCCTCCGCCAACAATCGCTCCGACGGCGTGAGCGAGACCACCGCCATGCCCATTGTCCTCACGAAAGACTGATCCGTTCAGGGAACGCCGCCCGCCGGGCGGCGTTCCTTTTGCGCTGCTCGCGGCGCTCCGCCAAAACAGCCAAGGATCGCGCCGCAGCCGTTCGAAAATTTGACGGAAAAGGAGCTTGCAAAGCCCTCCCGTTGTGCTATGATGAGGCCGAAACAAAGCGCGCCTGCAAATCCGACACCAGCACGAGGTGCTGACACAGCAGCTTGCCGGGCTGCAGCACATCGTTGGGAGCGGCGTGGGAGCAGCGTATGTATTCTTTCTGAAAAATCGATGAGTGACGCCGTGCTGCGCTCTCTGAACGGCTTTGCCGTGGGCGCGATGGTCCTGCTTTTCAGCCTGCGCCTTACCCGGCTGCTGCTTCTGTTGAACAGCGTGCCCTCTGAGCGAGCAAGGGGGATATTAACGCAAGGAAGCGGGCCTGTCAAGGGCCGAGCAGATGCGCCAACGCGTCTTCAACCGATCTTTGCAGGCTCACTTCGATCTCCGGCGTCGAAACGGGCTGCTCCAAAAGCTCCGCTGTGGAGACAGGAAAGTTGCCGCCCTCACGGCTGCGCAGCAGATAGATCAGCCCGAGGGTCATCGCGTTGCGCTTCGCCTCGATGATCGCAGCCTCCTCATAGCCGCCCGTCTCGCGCAGGGCGCGCACCAGTCCGTGGCGCATCTCAGCGAGATAAATGGGCTGGTAGAAGCCGCCGAACACCGTGAAATTGCGGAGAAAGTGCGCCTCCAGAAAGCAGAGAAACAGGCCAGGCAGCAGCGACCCGTCCCGCAGCCCCTCCGTCAGCGCCTGCGGCGTGAGGGGGACGGTCACAGCCTCCCCCAGCGAGCTTTGACCCGTCAGCGCCGCCGTGCCCGCGCTCTCGCGCAGCCGCAGAGGGAACAGCGCCGCGCGGCGGTCGAGTCCCCAGAAAAAGTGCGTGCCGCCGGCGTCTCCCGTCCAGCAGCCGGAAACGCCGTCCAGCGCCCGCAGCAGCGCCGCGCGCAGCTCGCGCCGGAACAGCAGTTGACAGGTGAGCGCGGCTTCCGTCCGAAGATCCCTTTCCAGCAGGCGGGCGGTGAGCGTCTCCATCGGCATCCAGAGGTACTGCGGCGCGCGGTCGGTAAAGTACCGCTGTGAAAGCATGGCGTTTATGACCGTGGTCTGCTCCCGCAGCGTACCGCAGCGCTGCACACGGTCGGAGAGCAGGACCTCGCGGCAGAAGCGCTCCAACGCGTCGGCCGTGCGAAGCGTGCAGGAGCCGTGCCGCGTCTCCTGCCGCAGGCGGTTCAGAGCATTGTCTACCATGTCCGGGGAAATGCCCTCCACAGCGGCCACGCAGGCGTGGCGCAGCTTGAACGGATAAAACGGCAACCGCAGGCAGCCTCCCGGCTTGGTGCAGTCGTAGACCAGCATACCCCGTGGGTAGACATTGTTGTCCAGTCTCGGGTTGGCACAGGACAGAAACGGAACGACCGCCCCGGTTTCGCCCTGCAACCGCAGCCACCGGTCGCAGAGGATCGTGTCCTGCACGGTCATGTACTCGAATGCGGGATGATGGTGATTGGCGGTGGCCAGACAGCGGCGGCGCCGGAGAACATCCGCACATTCTCTGGCAGTCTCCGCACCGAAAAAGGGCGTGAAGTAGTCCCGCACCTCTGTCAGCAGATCCTCCGAGGGCAGAATATCGGGCAGCGGCCGGTGACGGATCTGTCCGAGATAGGCGAGCAGCGTGTCGCCGCCGTGCCGCCGCAGCAGCTCCGCGGCTGCCGGGTAATTTTCAGCAAGTGCCGTCATATGCTCCGTCATTTTGCGCCGCCTCCAGTTTGATCGAAAGCACCGTGTTGTTCATGTTCATGATGCGCGTATAGGTCTTCTGGTCGGTGAGCCGCTCGAGCAGGCTGATGTTGTTCATCTGAAGGATGTCCTCCTCGTCCACGAACGCCAGCGGGTCGAAGGGCGCGCCGTCGTCGCGGATACGGACGATCAGGCTGCCCTCCTCCAAAAGAAGGCAAATGTCGATCATGCTCACATGCCCGTTGTGGTTGATAATGTTGAGGGCGGCCTCCTCGAAGGCGATGGCCAGCAGGACGCCCTTGTTGCGAGGAATGCCGTTCTGCTGGCAGAACCGATCGATCTCCCGGTGAATGTCCGCGACGCTCTCCGGTTTTCCTGTGATGGAAAAGCTGTGGCAGCTCCGGTCCGTCTGATCCTCCAGACCGAGGAGAGCGACGTTCTCGCAGGTCTGTTTTTCCCGGAGCAGCGTGACCGCCGGGGACAGCAGCTCCACCAGCAGGCACCAAACGGCCACGGTGGGATTGCTGCTCCAATGGAGCCACGAGATGGCTGCCACACAGGGCAGCAGGAGAAGTATTTTGAGCACCACGTTCTGCAGCGTCAGCAAGAGCACAGACAGATTCTGCCGTTGGACGCTGGGGTAGAGTCTGGCGAGCAGATCGTTGAGCCAGAGAAAAGGCAGGCTGAGCAGCATGATGCGGAGCGCGAGCACGGTGTCTGGCTCCGCGGCGATGCCGTAGGAGTTGAGAAACGGCGCGGAGAAGCAAAACAGTCCCGCCATGAGCGCCGCGACGAGCGCATAGGTGTACTTGGACAAAAGAGCCAGCATCTTCCGTAGCCCGTAGAAGTCGCGTTCGCCGTAGAGCATACTGCCCAGCGTGGAGATCGTCTGCAGCGCGCCGCCCGCCAGAATGCGCAGGATGAAGCGAAGCTGGCTGTACACCGCATAGAGCGCCACGCCGATGTTGCCCACGAAGTACATCAGAAGCAGGTTCACCGTCAAGCCGGAGAAAATGCGCGAGGCCTTGTCTGTGGCAAAGGAGGAGCAGGACGAGGCCAGCTCCCGACCGGTCTCGCGCAGGTCGCCGGCACGCAGAACAAAGCGGAAGGTGCGTTTTTTGGACAGCAGGTAGGGAAGCACCACCAGAATACCCGCCGCGTTGCCGAGCAGGGAAGCCGCGGCGGCGCCGGCGACGCCCATGCGAAGATACTTCATAAAGACAACGTCCAGCACGATGTTCGCTCCGTTGGCGGCAACGACCGAGCCCATGGCCAGCTTGGAGCGATCGTCCAGAATGGCGAAGCTGGAAAGAACGAGATTGGCGCCGACAAAGGGCGACGAGAGCAGGGTGAAGAAGGCGTAGCGCGCCACATCGCCCGCAATCGCGCCGTTGTTGGACAGGATGCCGCTGAAAAAACCGCAGAACGGCAGCAGGCACCAACAGAGAAGCCCGCCTGCGAGCGTCAGAAGAAAGGACAGGGTGAAGACCCCGTTGGCCTGGCGGAGCTTTCTCTTGCCCAGCAGGATGCCCGCGGCGACCGGTCCGCCGGAGGAGAGGACGAAGCCGAAAAGCTCCGCCACATCCACAAAGCTGTCACAAAGGCCGGCGGCAGCAACGGCGTCGGCGCCCAAAAGGGCGCCGATGAGCATAAAGTCCACAACGGAGACCAGGTAGGTGGAGGCCGTCACCACCGTGCCGACGCCGAAAAACTCCCGCGTCTTGCTGCGTATAATGGCCTCGTTCCGCAAGTATTCATATCCCATTTTGCTTTCCGCCTTTCACGCTTCGGGACGGTCGCGCACTGGTGCGCGGGTCTATCCCGGGTTTCTGAGACATTCCGTATCCAGCATTCCCAGCTGACCGGCGACGGTCGTGACCTCGACCTGCAGGCAGGTTAGGTTGGATGCCGTCGCGATAAAGTCGATCATGGAATTGATCGCGACAGCCAGAGCGAGGGCCTCGCCCGGGATGCCGAGCTGGGTGAACATGACCGTGTAGCAGGTCAGCGCGCCGCCGGGAATGGGCGGCATCGCCAGCGACAAAAGCCCGGTCACAACGATCATTGTAAGGAGCCACGCGGGCGTGATGGCCGTGCCGTAATTTTCCGCCATGCACAGGCAGGTCGCCACAAAGGCAATTGCAACGCTGGGCATATAGAGGACCTGCCCGAGGGGAACGGCAAAACGCACGAGCATCGACGGAATGCCCAGCTTCTTTTCGCAGGTCTCCAGATTGGTGGCGAACGCCGCGGAGGACGACGCCGTGGTGAGACCGATGAGGAAGGTCGGCAGCAGCTTTTGCACAAGCAGCCGGAAACTCACCTTGTGCCGCGCGGCAAGGATGCCGATGAATACGAGACACATCAGCGGGCAAAGGACATAGGTGATGACGATGGCCTTGAGGATGCCCGAGATTTCGGAGCCGAAGTCGGAGTCCAGCAGGGCGAACAGGCTGAAGAACACAAAGAGCGGGATCAAGTCACCGATGGCCTCCATGAGGAACTGGACCACCTCGTTCGTCTGCTCAATGAACGTGCGGACGGCGGCGGCACGGTCGCCAAGGACCAGCAGGGCAATGCCGACGGCGGTACCCAGAAAAATGATCTGCAGCGTATTTCCGTTCAGGAACGGAGAGACGATATCCGAGGGAACGATATCCAAAATGATCTGATAGATGGTCGAGAATCCGCTCAGCGCCGCGCCGCCTGAGGAGAGCTCCGGCGGGAAAAGCCATAAAAGGCAGACGGTCGCCCCCGCGCTGGCGAGGAAGCTCAGCACCGCGATGCGGCCGATCACCTTTTTTCCGATCCTTCCCATGATGGTCATATCGCCGATGTTGAAGATGCCCCAGCAGATCGCCAGGAAGATCATCGGCGAGGAGATGGCGCGCAGCAGGTTTAAGATCAGTGTAAAGAGCGGGTCAGTCACGGCTCGGACGACCGCCTGCACGCCAACGGGGAGCAGACGCTGCAGCAGACCGAGGACGACCGCCGACACGATGGCAAGCAGGAGCTTCTGCATCTGCCCCAGCTTCCGCTTTCTGGGCGGCTCTACGGTCAGGCAGTTTTCGCCGTTTTGGTAGCTCTGTGTCAGCGTGAGGCCCGCCTGCGCCAGCAGACGGCTGGAAAGCAGGCAGCTTTCTAACGCGGCGTCGCTCTGAAGCTCCTTCCCCTCGACGCGGATCTCGATCCGCTGCTTGCCCAGACGTTTTTTCGCGCAGAAGGTGACCGGCGCGCCGGGGAGTGCGGAGGACCAGCCCTCCAGGATCTCCTCCAGTGAGAGGCGAAGCCGCAGGATATCCTTTCGGTCCGCCTCCGCCTCCGTCAGAGAATTCGCGAACTCCTGCGAAAGAAGATCCACGGTCTCCGGCGACAGCCGGTAGCTTTTCTTTCTCGATGTCAGCATACTTGTTTCCTCCCACTCATCCGTTCCTTTTTTGCCGCGTTTCCGAGCAAACGCTCACTCGATGCTCAGAATGTCGGAAAAGCCCGTGACCTCAAATATCTCCATCACGGCCTCGTTCACGTTTTTGAAACACTATTTTTCCCTGCTGCTTCATGAGCTTCTGTATCGCGAGCAGCACACGAAGGCTCGCAGAGGAGATAGACTCCGGCTTCTCCATGTCAGCTACCGGACGCGTGACGCCGCCGCAGAGCTCCTCCGGCCTCGGCGCGGTCATCGTGTCCCTCCGCATAAAGCTCTTCCACCGGAGCCTATGGCTTGCTCTCCTGCCGCTCCGCCTTTCGCTCAAGCAGCATCTGATCCGTTTTCTGCCGCAGAAGCAGCAGCATATCCAGCTGCTCGGCGTTGAGGTCCAGCCCCCGCTCCCGGAACAGCGACAGGAGCTTTTCACGGTACTCGCTCTCTTGCAGCGTCGGATACTGCTTTGCCAGCTCGTTGAGCTTTTGCCGCAGCTCCTCGTTGGTGTCCGCTTCCCAGTTGAATTTGGCGGTCTCCGCAAAGGAGAGCTTTTTCTTCTTCCAAGGCCAGTTCATAACAATTGTCCTTTCCGCGTCCCTGCGCTGTCATCGGCGGGCGGCATTCTTCCTTTTACGGAAAAGAATACCATATGCGTTGCCCCGCCGGAGCGGAAATGCCGGAATTGGTCATTCTGCCTCCCAAATTGGTCGCGGGCAAAAAAGAAAAACCGCCCTCGGGCGGTTTTCCGGATTCCGTATCTATGGATTGAGAATGACGCAGGCGGTGCAGACGCCTGCTTCGACCTTGTAGTGTACCTCACCCTGATAGCGCTCGGCGGCGGAAACAATGCTGTCGATCCCGATGCTCCGCTCTGCGGGCAGGCCGTTTTCCAGCTTCAAGTTGACGCAGGGGTTGCTTACCGCGAGGACCGTCTTTTTCCCGACGTTTCGGATGTGGACGCGGATGGGGCCGACGCTGTGCGCCGCAGCGCAGGCATGGAGGGCGTTTTCCAGAAGGTTCGCGAGAATGGCGACGAAGTCCACGTCGGCCACGTCGGACTGCGCGGGCGTGTCCGCCTGCGCGGTGAACGCCACGCCCGCCGCCTTCGCCTTTTCGGCGTAGGAGTGCAGCAGCTCGTTGACCATGGGGTGCGGGCACCACGCGGGGAAGCTCTCGACGGTCTCCTGCTCCTGCTCAAGATAGCGCAGAATGCCGTCGGTGTTACCCGCGCGCGCCATGGCAGCGATGCAGGCATCGTGATGCCGCTTGTCGTGGCGGATGCGGCGGCTCTCCCGCTCCGCCCGGCCGACGGTCTCCGCATAGCTCGTCAGATACTCCAGCTTCTGCTTGACGAGCGCTTCTCTGGCATCCCTGCGCATATAAAAAATGTTGCCGATGCTCAAAACGCTGACCGAGACGTAGGTGCATACCGTGGAGCAGAAGGCGAACAACGTATCCGGCTCCACCCCGTTGTCCATGCGAATTTTGGATATAAGAGCCGTGAAGAGAAAAAGGTATATCCCGGAGACGATGCTTAGGATTCTCCAGCTCTGCTTTCGAAAGCCGCTGACCTCGCGGAGCAGCGGTCTGCCGTATTTCCGGTAGGTGAGCAGGATAGGCAGCGCTGTGACAATGTGGAGCGCGGTGCGCACAAGGTATTTGACCGCCGCCGGGCGGTCGGGCAGCAGAAAATAGCACAGATAAAGGCCACCGGACCAGGAGATGCAGCACACGCAGAAAAACGTGATGAGCAGATAGACCTTTTTCCAGAAGCCGTCCGCAGACACCGTGATAAAAACAGCGGAATAGCTGAGAAAGCCGACCGTCAGCGATACCGGCAGCCGCAGCGGTGCCGGCAACAGAGCGAAGCACAGGTAGAGATCCAGCAGCAGGATAAGTCCCTCCGAGCCCCACAGCAGCGCCGTCTTTCGCACGGGCCAACGCCGCTCCTGCATCAGCAGGCCGGCCGCCAGAAGCGCCGCAAAGATCGCCAGTCCCACATAGAGGATCGTTCCGATGTAGCGGGGGTCCGTCATCCGTTTTTGACCTCCTCCAAGTAGAAATCAAAGTACGCCTGCTTAATTTGGGCGCGCAGCCGCCGCGGAACGGGGATGCGCTCACCGCCGTCCATGACAAGGTCCGTGCCGGAAAAGCAGCGGACGTGTGCAAGGTTCACAACGTAGGAGGCTCCACACGGGATCATGCCGCGCCGTCCCGCCAGACAATCCTGCAACTGGGCGGCGGTCAACCGTGCCGTCAGCTTCCGGCCGGAGGCCAGAGAGAAGATGCGCCGCTTGCCGTCGGTCTCGATGTACAGCACGTCCTCCAGCGCGACGCGGTGCAGCTCGCCCTCGCAGGGGAGCAGAAGCCACGTCCGCTCCTGCCGCAGGGCGATCACGCGATCCAGCGAGGCGCTGAGCTTTTCCTGCGTGTACGGCTTTTGAATGTAGTCCGCAGCGTGAAGCGCGAAAGCGTCCACCGCGTAATCCGAGCTGGTCGTTAGGAAAAGGATGTCCGTATTTTCGCTGCACCGGAGGATGTCCCGCGCCAGCTCCGTCCCCAGCATACCGGGCATACAAATGTCCAGCAGGGCGATATCCGGGCAGCCGCTCTTCTCAAAGGCGTCCAGCATCGCAAAGGCGGAGGAATAGACGGTCGTCTCGATGCCGTGCTCACGGTGCGCGTCCGCGTAGACGCGCAGGTTCTCCGCGATTCGCTCGCGGTCTCCAGTGTCGTCGTCGCAAATGGCTATTTTCAGCATCGTCCCGCCTCCTTCGCCGTGTTTTTCTGTATTATATACCGATGCCTGCCGCTTCGCAAGCGGTCGGTTCACCGGATTCAGCCGCTTTGCGGCTTGATTTCGATGGTTCGGCCGTCGAGACTTTCGTAGATGCGGCGGGAGATGGACAGCACCGTGCGGCCCTCGGACGCGCAGCGCAGCGCTTCCAGCACGCGCACTTCGGTCTCGGCGTCCAGATCGGCGGTGATCTCGTCGGGCAGCAGCACAGCGGGATCCGCCGCGTCCCGCGCGATGGGCAAAAACTGCCATTCGCCCTGTGAGAACATCCCATCGGCGCAAGGGGTATCGCAGCCGCCCGGCAGGGCGCAGACGACCGCATCCTCCATGGCGCGGTCGAGCGCAGAGAGCGGAGCGTCCAATACGAGAATGGGCCGCGGGTAGGTCCGCGTCAACTCCAAACGCTGCGCGCTGGCCGAGCGCATATCGTCTGTGAAACGGCCGTCCATATGCCGATTTTATGGCTCATTGCTCGTGTTTGGCGAGGTATTGTCAATAATTTCCCATTTTTCGGTTTTCGGGTCTTGAACCAAATAGAAATACTGTTCCGTGTAACCGTCGTTCAGAAAGGTTTTTGTATGGTCGTACTCCACATAGTATTTTGCCAAAACCACGACAAAATGTTCGGATAGATATTCGTCCGTCCAGCCTCTTGATCTGGCAAGCTCGCTGCCGGCGTACATCCGGACAACACGCGCGGTTTCGCTTTCGTCCACGTCGATCTCCTCGATGCGCACGCAGATCGTATATACCTTGTCGGCTTGCCCCTCGATCGCACTTTGGACGGTTTGCGTCGGATCGGCGGAGGGCTTTTGAAACCACCGGTCAAACAGCCCAAGCTCATGCGCCGTAAAACCGCAAAGTGCCAATACGGCAACGGTGGCGGCGATCAGTATGACGAGCTTTTTGGGGCTTGCCTTCGATATGTGCGGGCACTTGTAGGAGAGAGCCTCCGCGACATATCGGTCATCCAGCTCACTCATGGCCTCGGCAAACTGCCTTGCATTCATATAAACACCTCTCGTTCCATCAGATATTGTCTCAGCTTTCCGCAGATACGGGTCAGACGGACGGATACATTTTTCTCTGTAAGCTCCATAAGCCCGGCGATGTCCCTGCAGCTGTCGGAAAACCAATAGCGGCGCATAAAGAGAACACGGTTTTCGACGGTCAGCGTGTCCAAAAAGCCTTCGATGATATGAGCTAACTCTCTATGGCTTCGATTTCGATCTCCACTGCGTTGGAGGCCGCTATGCAGGCTTCGATCTCCTCCATAGCAACCGTATAGTGACTGCTTCGTTTGGCTGCTTCTTTTCGGTAATAGAGGTTCAAGGAAATGTTCCGAACGATTTTACAGATGTAGGTCAGCAGCGGGTCGGGCTTCACCGGCGGGATCGCATTCCATGCGCCTAAGTAAGCGTCATTGACGCATTCCTCCGCGTCCTGTCGGTTGTTCAAAATGCTGTATGATAATTTACGGCAGGCTTTACCGTATTTTATATCCAGCTCTCGTATGCCCTGCTCTGAACGTTCAAAGAATAATTCGATGATTCCTGCATCCTCCATCATTTGTACCGCCTCCTTTCCGGCTTCACCTGTATATTACGGCTTTGGCCGCAAATACTACATGATTCTCAAAGCCTCTCCGGAAAAAATATAGGGCAGCACCGCGCAATTCGGTGAGCCGCTTCGCTTGCCGAATTGCGGCATCTGCCGTTTGGCGGTGCGGCTGCTCCGACGAGCGAGGCTTCGTACAAAAAAAAGAGACGCGGCGGCCGGATGGCTGCTTCGTCTCTTGACGTTTTGTCGGGGCGCGATGGCGCCTGTACTGCCGCCGCTCTTCCCGAGCTTACTCCGTCCCTGAATACAAGCTCTGCGCCGCGGGCTACGGCTCCGAGAACCGCTCGTTCTCCGGCTCTGCCGCGTCGGCGGCGCGGCGCTCCGTTTCCGCGAGGGCGGCACGATGACCGGCGAGCGCCGCAAAGGGCGCGAACTGCGCCGCGCGGTCGCGCATGGGCATCCGCGGATGCGTCTGCGGTTCGGGATGCGGCAGGTCGATGATATCGTCGTATTTTCCGCTCATGCCTTGTGTCCTCCGATCTGGCGGTTCCGCTCGCGCGCGGTCGCTCCGTCGAGGTAGCTGCCGCCGCTGAGAATGGCGTTTTTGCCGTACTTTTTCTTGATGCCCAGCATGGCCTCCTGAATCCGGCGCTCCCGCTCCTGCCTGGCTTCCTCCTCCCGAAGCTGCCGCTCTCTCGCCACGGGATCGTCAAACAGACTGAACTGCACCGGCTGCTCCGGCTCGCGCAGGATACCCTCCTCGCGCACGAGCCGGTTGGCCGTGACGGTCAGGCGGCGGACCGTCAGCTTCGGGTCGGCCTTTTCGTCATAGATGCCGAGTACGGCGTCCACGATGCGGCGCGCCGAGGAGGTTTTCTGCCCCAGCGTCGCCGTGCCGTGCGCGTGCTTCGGGATCTTTCGGCCGTAAGGGTCGAGCACCGTCTCGCCGCGGTAGCTGCCGCTTGCCGTGTTTTCAATGTCGTATCCGACCGTCAGCGTGAGCTGATCGGTCACGAGCTGCTTTTCCAGCAGCTCCAGCGCGACTGCCTCGGCCATCTCCCGCACGACGAGCCGCGCCTTGTCATAGGAGTAGGGGCATTGCAGCACCTGACCGGAGCTGATGCTGTTCGTTTCCGGCCGGTAGGCCTTGATATCCACCATGCGGCACGGCTCCCAGCCCCAGGCGTGGTCGATGAGCAGCTCGGCGTTGACGCCGAAGAGCTTGTAGAGAAGCCCCTCGTTATAATACTCGTTCGGCTTCCCGATGGAGCAGCGCGCGACGTCGCCCATCGTGTACAGCCCGTGCTCTTCCAGCTTTTTCGCGTAGCCGCGGCCCACGCGCCAGAAGTCCGTCAGCGGACGGTGCTCCCAAAGCAGCGCACGGTAGCTCCGCTCGTCGAGCTGCGCGATGCGCACGCCGTTCTCGTCCGGCGGAACGCGCTTGGCCATCATGTCCATGGCCACCTTGCAGAGATAGAGATTGCTGCCGATGCCCGCCGTCGCCGTGATGCCCGTCGTGTGCAGCACGTCGAGGATCATGGTCTTCGCCAGCTCGCGGGCGGTCGTGCGGTAGGTCTCCAGATAGCCGGTGACGTCCATCAGCACCTCGTCGATGGAGTAGGTGTGGATATCCTCGGGAGAGACGTACTTGAGGTAGATGCCGTAGATCTGCATACTGACCTCGATGTATTTCGCCATGCGCGGCGGCGCCACCAGATAGTCGACCGCGAGGGACGCGTCGGCCTTCAGCGCGAGATCGTCCGCGCTCCTTCCGGTCAGCCGGCCGCCCGGCGCGCGGCGCTGCCGCTCGGCGTTGACCTGCCGCACACGCTCGATCACCTCGAAGAGCCGCGCACGGCCCGGGATGCCGTAGGCCTTCAGCGCCGGCGACACCGCGAGGCAGATGGTCTTTTCCGTGCGGCTCGGATCCGCTACTACAAGGTTTGTCCGCATCGGGTCCAGGCCGCGCTCCATGCATTCCACGGACGCGTAATACGACTTGAGATCAATGGCGATATAGGTCCGTTCGTTTTGCGGCATGGCGCAGCCCTCCCCTCTGTCGGACAGTATACCACAACGCTTAGACTGGAACAAGAGTTTTATTTTAGAATATTTTGCCACCGAGAGAGCCGCTCAGCGGGTGAGGGCGTCGAGCTCATCGACCAGCTCGCCGAACATGGCGAGCGCGGCGTCGACCGGCGCGGGGGTGCTCATATCCACGCCCGCGAGCTTCAGAAGCGAGATGGGGTCGGTGCTGCTGCCGCCGGAAAGGAAGCGCTTGTAGTCCGCGACGGCAGGCGTCCCCTCGCGCAGGATGCGGTCGGCGAGAGCGACCGCGGCGGAGAAGCCGGTGGCGTACTGGAACACATAGTAGTTGTAGTAGAAGTGCGGGATGCGTGCCCACTCAAGCGCGATCTGCGGGTCGCTCACCATATCGGGCCCGAAGTAGAGGCGGTTGAGCGCGAGGTATTTTTCGTCCAGCGCGTCGGCGGTCAGCGTCTCGCCGCGCTCTGCCATGCGCCCCAGCTCGCGCTCGAACTCGGCAAACATCGTCTGGCGGTAGACCGTGCCCTTGAACTGGTCGAGGAAGTGATTAATGAGATAGGCGCGCTCGCGCTTGTCGGTGCTCTTGCTCAGCAGATACCGCATGAGCAGCACCTCGTTGCAGGTCGAGGCGACCTCGGCGACGAAGATGACGTAATCGCTCGTGCAGACAGGCTGATTTTTGCAGCTCAGATAGCTGTGCATGGCGTGGCCCATCTCGTGCGCGATGGTGAACTGGCTGTCGAGGTCGTCGGTGTGGTTGAGCAGGACATAGGGGTGCGGGCGCGCGATGCCGGAGGAGTACGCGCCGCCGCGCTTGCCGACGTTGGGATACACGTCGAGCCAGCGATGGTCGAAGCCCTCGCGCAGCATGGCGGTGTAATCCTCGCCGAGCACAGCGAGCGCGTCGAGCACGGTGGCCTTCGCCTGCTCAAAGGGGATCTCCTCCGCCACGTCGGGGACGATGGGCGTATAGACGTCGTACATATGCAGCTCGTCCACGCCGAGCAGACGGCGGCGCAGGGCGACATAGCGGTACATCTTGTCGAGGTTCGCATGGACGCTCTCGATGAGACTGTCGTAAACGCTCACCGGCACCTCGGTCGCGTCGAGCGCGGCGTCGAGCGTGGAGGGGTATCTGCGCGCGTTCGCAAAAAAGCGCAGCTGCTTGAACTGCGCGTCAAGCGTCGCGGCGAGCGTATTGCGGTAGCTGCCGAGCGTGGCGTAGTAGGTCTCAAACGCATTGCGCCGCAGCGTGCGGTCGCCGCTCTGGAGCAGGGGGACAAAGGTCGCGTCGGTCAGCGGCTGCTCCGTGCCCGCGCCGTCGGTCACAGCGGAAAAGCGGAGGTCGGCGTTGTGGAACACGCCGAAGATGGCGTCGGGGCTGTCGGCCATCTCGCCGGCATTCGCCAGCAGCGCCTCGCACTCCGGGGAGAGGATGTGCGCCCTGCGGCGGCGGACCTGCTCGATGGGGCGGCGATAGGTCGTCAGCCCCGGCTGCTCGGCGTAGAAGCGCGTGAGCGTTTCATCGCTGAGCGCAAGCAGCTCGCTCGCAGCGAACGCGCCCGCGCCGGAGAGCGTGACGGACAGACTCAGCGCCTTGCCGCGCAGATCCTGATAAAAGCCGTTCGAGGTGTCCTCGTCCGCCTTGCAGTTGGCGTAGCCATAAAGCCGGCCGACGCGGACGTTCAGCTCATCGTCGAGCCGGAAATAGGCCAGCAGCGTCTCCGCGCTCTCACCGAGGCGGCCCCGATAGGCGGCGACTGCTTCGGTGTAGGGCTTGAGCGCCTCGTACTCGGACTTCCACGCCTCGTCCGAGGGGAAGATGTCGGTAAGGTCCCATGTAAACTCGGCAGCGACCTCGCTGCGCTTGCGAATCGGCTTAGACATAAAGCAACCTCCTTGGGGAAAAATCCTGTCCCTATTATGTGCAAAAAAGCCGCTGCGCGCAAGCCTTTTTTGGCGCACGCCGCGGCAAATTCCGTTTCCGCTCACCGCAGCTCGGCGGTAAATCGGATCCCATCGCCGCGATCCGGATGTGTTTTCCGGAAAACGCTTGACTTTTATACATCAAAGCTTTAGAATAACAAAGTCCAGACCCCTGCGGGTCGGGACTTTGTTATGATTACGGAAGGAAACGGGCCGCCCTGTCGGGATGCGGACGGCCCAAGGGGAGAACATCATGAAGCACACAAAAAACACGAAGAGCTTTGCCAGCCGATGGGGCTTTATTCTGGCCTCGGTCGGCTCGGCGGTCGGCATGGCCAACGTATGGGGCTTTCCCAACAAGCTGGGCAGCAACGGCGGCGGGGCCTTTTTGCTGATCTACCTGCTGTTCGTGTTCATTTTCAGCTACGTCGGCCTGCCGGCGGAGTTTGCGATGGGCCGCCGCGCGGCGACCGGTACGCTGGGCGCCTATGAAAATGCCTGGGCGACACGCGGCAGGAGCGCGGGCAAGGCCGGCGGACTGCTCGGCTGGCTGCCGCTGGCGGGCTCCATGTGCATCGCCATCGGCTATGCCGTCATCGTGACCTACATTCTCAAGGCGCTGGTGGATTCCCTCCTCGGCACCCTCATGAACGCGGACACCGCCGCGTGGTTCGGAGCCTTCTCCGGCACGCCCTACTCGGTCATTCCCTATCACATCGTCGTGGTCGTCGGCACGCTGCTGACACTCTTCCTCGGCGCACACAGCATCGAAAAGACCAACAAGGTCATGATGCCGCTCTTTTTCCTCATCTTCCTCGTTCTGGCGGTGCGCGTGGCGCTGCTGCCGAACGCGGCGGAGGGCTATCTTTTCATGTTCACCCCGCGCTGGGAGGCTCTGACCGATCCGATGATCTGGATCTGGGCGATGGGGCAGGCGTTCTTCTCGCTGTCCGTCACCGGCAGCGGTATGATCGTCTACGGCGCGTACCTCTCCAAGGACGAGGACGTGGTGGACGTCGCGCAGCACACGGCGCTCTTTGACACCATCGCCGCCGTGGTCGCGGCGCTGGTCATTATCCCCGCCTGCTTCTCCTACGGACTGGACGTCGGCGCGGGCCCGAGCCTGCTGTTCGTCACGCTGCCGACCATTCTGCAGGATATCCCGCTCGGCCGCCTGTTTGCCATCATTCTCTACGTTGCGATGATCTTCGCGGGCGTCAGCTCGCTGCAGAATATGTTCGAGGCCGTTGCGGAATCCCTGATGCACAAGTTCCCCAGGCTCAGCCGCACGGCGGTGCTGGTGATCCTGTGCGTGGTGTGCCTCGGCTTCGGCATCGGCATGGAGACCATCGACAAGTGGGGCCCGTGGATGGATCTCGTCTCCATTTACATCATTCCCATCGGCGCAACGCTCGGCGCGATCTCCTGGTTCTATGTGATGAAGAAGGCCGAGCTGCTCGACGCCGTCAACACCGGCAGCGGCAAGCTGCGCGGAAGTCTCTGGTACAGCGTGGGGCGCTACGTCTATGTCCCGCTGGCTGTGATCCTCTGCTGCGTGGCGCTGTTCATGCACGTCGCGTTCTGAGAAGGAACGGGGAGCACGAATGGCGTACAATATTCGGTTATTCCGTCCTTAATTGCAAAAAGAGGCCCTGCTATCGTTTGCTGAAAGCAGGGCTCTTTTTTCTTCCTTATGCCGCCGGCGCCGTCTCGGACGTCTGCGGCGTCTCCGGCACGACCGGTGTCTGTGCCGGATCGGTCACCGGCACACCCGGATCGACAGCCGATGCGCCCGGATCCGTTGCCGGCACATTCGGGTCGCTCCCCGGGACCGTCGGGTCGCTCCCCGGCGCGGTCGGATCGACCGACGGATCCGCCGCCTTGCCGACGAGAATGATGCGGTTGCGGCTCTTGTAGCGGCTCGTCGCCTCATAGGTCGAGGAGAGCAGCGTCCCGTCGCCCGCGTACACGTTGCGGTAGGTCTTGACCACATAGCCGGTGTACGGCGTCTGCTCCACCTTCTGCTCGCCCGGCGCGAGCGTGTCGGTCTCGACAAGTTCCTCCTCATAGGGCGTCGTGCTAATCAGCTCCGTCACTATCTTCACATAGTGGTCGTCGGTCCTGGTGCCGAGAAGGGTAATCTTGATGTAGTCCTTTTTATCCTTCGTGAAAAAGTCCGCCTGCACCTTGATGGGGTAGAGCGTGTTGTTGCGGAACTCAAACTCCGGTCCGCCGCTCGCCACCGTCGCGTCGAGCCCGAGGCCGATGTAGTCGGAGGCGTAGCCGTGGTTCACGCGCTGCACGATCTCAAGGTTCGCGTACAGCACCGCCGCGTAGAGCGTCGAGCTCGCCTGACACGCGCCGCCGCCGATCATATCCACGGTCTTGCCGTTGAGATAGCCCGGTGCGGGCGAATAGCCGTTTTCCGCCGTGAACGGCGTCACCAGCGGGCCGTACTTCATCGTGTCGCCCGCGTTGAGGATGTAGCCCGTGATGCGCTCCGCCGTCAGCTTCACGTTCTTGTGCCGCCCCGGCGCGCCGCCGACGCGCGTGGTGTAGCTGCTCAGCTCGTCGCGGAACAGTCCCGCCTCCAGCTGCTCGGTCGTGACCTCCGGCCGTTCGACCGTCGCCCGGACGGTGAAGATCTCCCCCGGCGCCGCCGTATCGTAGGCGCTCTGCAAGTCTTTGAGCGTGAAATGGACTCCCGCACGGCTCGGGATAATCTTCTCATTTTCAATATCGTAGCTCGCGTTGACCTTCTCGCCCACGAGCTTTTCCCGCTCCGCCGCCAGATCGACCGCCTGCGCGGGTACGGTCTCGTAGATCGCCTCCGCGTCCGGATTGCCGTACAGCGTCACCTGAAGCGGGTAGCCCCCGCCAAGGTATGCGCCGCGCAGCGCGTCGCCGATCACACGCCGCGCCTGCTCCCGGTCCGGGATATGGCGGCCGCCCCTGCTTTTGGTCACGCTGACCTCGTTCTCAGCCGTCAGAGCGACGGCAAACTCCACCGGCTCGCACTCCAGCGCGTCCAGCACCGGCTCCGCCGCCGCATAAAACGGCTCTCCGGATACGATGCCCTCCTCATGCTCGATAAAAAGCGAGAAAAGGAAGCTCACGCCGCTCTTGAAAAAGCCGTCGCCCTTCGCGCTGCGCACCCACGCCAGCGTATCCGCGGCCTTCCGGCAGTCGATGTCCGCCGGAATATCGCCTAGCGCCACACCCGCGATCACCTCGCGGCTGTCTCCCTCCATCACGGCAAAGTCGAGCCGCGCGCCCTGCGCGTCAATGACCCGCCGCGCCAGCTCCGCCGCCGCCTGCTCCTCGGTCATGCCGCCGTAATCCACGCCGCCGACCGTTGTGTTGGGATAGATGGTCCCGCTCAGCGTCGCGTAGGCGCACAGTCCCAGATACGCTGCAGCCAGCACACCGAGCGCGATACCGGCAATGAGCCAGACCCTTTTGCCGCCCTTCGCCAGACGCTTGCCGCCCTTGTCGGCGCTCTCCGCCGTCTCCGCGGCCTCGTTTCTCTTTTCCTCAAAGGCACCCAGGTTTTCTTCCATTCCGGCACCCTCCTGCTGTTCTGAATCAATATCCCGCTGTGTATACCACAGCCAGTCTATTGCAGTATAGCATAGATTTTGCGAAAAAGAGTAACGATTTGGTTACAATTTTTTACGCCGTTTTGGCAGCCCCCGCGCGCGGGATGCGGATGGTCAGCCGGATCTCCTCGTCCGTGTCCTCCCGCTCGCACGCAGCGTCCACCCCCGCGCGCTGCATGATACCCATGCTCCGCCGGATGGTGTTGAGAAACAGCCGCACGTCCTTCACGATGAACGTCGGCCTCCGCCGCGGCGGCGTGACCGCCGCGCGCTGCAAAACCGACTCGATGTACGCCTCCGCCTGCGCCACATTGCAGCCCCGCTCCACAATGACGCGCAGCGCCGCCAGACGCTCGTTCTCGTCGCTCAATCGCAGCAGAGCGCGCGCGTGCCGTTCGGAAAGTCCGCCCTCGCGCAGCAGCGCCACGCACGCGGGCGAGAGCCGCAGCAGCCTCAGCTTGTTCGCCACCGCGCTCTGCGACTTGCCAAGCCTCTCCGCCGCCTGCTCCTGCGACAGGCCGTAGACCGCGATGAGCTTCGCGATGGCGGCGGCCTCCTCCATGTAGTGCAGGTCCTGCCGCTGCAAATTTTCGATCAGCGAGAGCAGCGCCGACTCCTCCTCGTCCGACCGCACCGCAAGGCACGGCACCTCCCGCAGCCCCGCGAGCTTCGCCGCCCGCAGCCGCCGCTCTCCCGCGATCAGCTCGTAGCCGTCCTTTCCGCGCCGCACGGTCAGCGGCTGCAAAATGCCGTAGCGCCCGATGCTCTTCGCCAGCTCGCGCAGCGCCTCCGGCTCAAAGTATTTCCGCGGCTGATCGGGATTCGCGCGGATCGCGTCCACGCTCAGATACAGCACGCGCCGGCCCGTCCACATTCCCTTGTGCATGATCTCCATGGTGTCCCCTCCTATCGCGGTCTCCCCCGCATCCTTGTCCCCATTCTAAAAGCGGCGGCACGCAAAGCCGCGCGAATTTTGTCAGGGAATCGGGAAAATTTTTATTTCCCCGATCTTCCTATTTACGAATCGCTCCGCTTCGTGTAAAATAAGGGAACTTATGATCGAACGAAGGGAGGCGCGCTATGGCCGGCTATGTTCTGCACCTAAGCGAGCAGGAGAATATCACCCTGTCCGCCGCCGTGACGCGCCGCCTGATCGACGGCGGGGACGGCGACGCCGCCCTGCTCTACCTCTGCCTGCTCAAAAACCGCGGCAGCGCCTCCCCCGAAACGCTCCGCGCCGAGCTTCACTGGGACGAGGCGCGCCGCTCGCGCGCCGAGGCCGCCCTTGCCCGCATGGGACTCGTCAGCGCCCCGAAGCCGGAGGAGCCTGCACCCGCACCGCTCCCCGCGCCCAACGCCGAGCGCCCCGCTTACTCGCGCGAGGACGTCGCCCGCAAGTTAGAGCAGGACGCGAGCTTTTCCGCGCTTCTGCGCGAGGTCGAGCGCAAGCTCGGCCCGCTCTCCACGCCGTCCGTCGGCAAGCTCCTCGGTCTCTACGAGGACCTCGGCCTGCCCGCCGATGTGCTCTTTCTCCTCGTCAACCACTGCATTGCCCGCCACGCCGCGCAGTACGGCGCGGGTCGGCTGCCCACCATGCGCCGGATCGAGCAGGAGGGCTACGTCTGGGCGAGAAAGGGTCTACTTTCCTCGACCAGCGCGAACGACTACCTCAACGCCCTCCACGCGCGTGAGCAGAAATACCCCGCCTACATGGCGGTCCTTCAGCTCGGTGACCGCAGGCCCTCCCCGAGCGAGGAGAAATACCTCGCCGCCTGGGTGGACATGGGCTTCCCCGCCGAGACCGTCGCCCTCGCGTATGATAAGACCGTCCTGCGCTGCCATGAATTCAAGTGGGCGTACTGCAACGGCATCCTAAAGCGCTGGCACGAAAAGGGGCTTCACACCCCCGCAGAGACCGCGGCGGAAAACGCCGCGCCGAAAAAAGAAGAAAAACCGTCCGGCGGCAAGAACGACTGGATGAAGCAATACCTGTAAGGGAGGGAACCTCATGTCCTACGACGGAAAGCTCATGCGCCGCGCAATGGTCCGCTTCGAGGAAGCGAAGCAGCGCCGCGCCGACGCTCTGCACGCGCGTGAGTGCGCGGTCTACGCCGCCGTCCCCCGCATCGCGGAGATCGACGCCGCCCTGCGCGAGACCATGTCCAAGCTCATCGCCTCCGCCCTGCGCCGCGGCACGGACCCCCGCCCCGCCATCGAAGCGCTCAAGGAGGAAAACCTTGCCCTCCAGCGCGAGCGCGCCGAGCTGCTCGTCTCCCACGGCTATCCCGCCGACTACCTTGAGGATAAGCCCGGCTGCTCCCTCTGCGGCGACACCGGCTGGCGCGGCAGCGAGGTCTGCTCCTGTCTGAACGACTACTATGCCCGCGTCCAGCTCGAGGAGCTCTCCCGGCTCCTCGACCTCGGCACACAGAGCTTCGAGACCTTCTCCTTTGAAGTCTACTCCCCCTACGCTCCCCTCGATCAGGACATTTCTCCCCGCTCGAATATGGAGCGCATCTACGATGCCTGCCGTGACTACGCCTACGAATTTTCCCCCCGCAGCGGCAATCTTCTGCTCTCCGGCGATCCCGGACTGGGCAAGACCTTCCTCTCTGCCTGCATCGCCCGCGTCGTCAGCGAGACGGGCCACTCCGTTGTCTACGACACCGCCGCCCACATCTTCGAGCGCTTCGAGGCGCAGAAATTCTCCCGCGACGAGACCGGCGGCGCGGACGAGGACGTTTCCCGCCTTCTCCGCTGCGACCTGCTCATCATCGACGATCTCGGCACCGAGCTGACCACCGAGTTCGTCCGCAGCGCCCTCTACCAGATTGTCAACACACGCCTGATGACGAACAAAAAGACCATCATTTCCACCAACCTCTCCCCTGCCGAGCTCTCGCGCCGCTACGGCGCGAACATCCTCTCGCGCATCGAGGGCGCCTACCGCATCCTCCCCTTCTTCGGCGACGATATCCGCAAGCAGAAAAAGTAACGCATACGCAAGGAAGCGGTCTCCCCGCAGGGAGACCGCTTCCTTCTTTTTATTGTTCATTGGATGAGCATATTTTCGCCCACGACCGTCTTCGCCTCGTCCACGGAGGTGAAGTAGGCGTTGAGGATCTGCACCGCGGTCGAGGCCAGCGCGCCGCCGCTGCCGCCCTTTTCGATCACCACCGCCAGCGCGATCTGCGGATCGTCGTAGGGCGCGAACGCCACGAACACGCCGTTGCTGACCTTGCCGCCGGTCTGCGCCGTGCCGGTCTTGGCGGCGGCGTCCACCACGCAGTCCTTGAAATAATACGCCACGCTGCCCGACACGACCAGGTCGCGCATTCCCTGCAAGACCGCCTGCAAATTCTCCGGCTCGATGTCGATGATCTCCGCCGGCGGCTCGTCGTACACATCGACAAGCTCGGCGCTGTCGTAGGTCCGCACCTCCTTGAGCAGGTGCGCGTTGTACCGCGTCCCGCCGCCCGCGAGCGTCGCAATGTAGTTCGCAAGCTGCAGGGGCGTAAAGAGCGAGTACGACTGGCCGATGGCGGCGGTCAGCGTCTGACCGTCCGTCCAGTAGTGCCCGTCGAGCGAGTTAACGTAGTCCGGCGTGGTCATCACGCCGATCTTCTCCGGGATCTCGATGCCCGTCGGCTCGCCGAGGCCGAAAGCCGAGGCATAGCGCGCGATCGTGGAGATGCCCGTCCTGCGTCCGATGTCATAGAAGAAGTAGTTGCACGACACCTTGATGGCCTCGGTCACGTCGATGCGCCCGTGCGTGCCGCCGTTCTGGTTGTAGAGCCAGCATTTGTAGGCCCAGTCGCCGTAGTGATACACGCCCTTCGTCAGAATGGTGGACTTCGGCGTGATGATGCCGGTCTCCAGCGCCGCGATGGCCGTCACCGGCTTGAAGGTCGAGCCGGGCGCGTAGGTGCCCTGTGTCGCGCGGTTCCAGAACGGCTGGAGCGGATCGGTGTTGTTCTCTGTGTAGTCCTCATTGAAGGTCTTGAGCGAGAAGGTCGGGTACGACGCCAGCGAGAGCACCTCGCCCGTGCCGACCTGCACCACCGCCGCGGCGGCGCCGCGGTCGATGTCGTCCTCTGCCGTCATGCTCTCCACCGTCTCGGCGAGAATGCGCTCCACATCCTCCTGAAAATCGATGTCCAGCGTCAGCGCGACCGTATGGCCCGGCTCCGGCTCGACGGAGTAGATCTCCCCCGTCACCTTGCCCGCAGCGTTCGTCTCCACGATGCGCCGCCCGTTTCTGCCGCGCAGATAGTCCTCAAAGACCAGTTCCACGCCGTCGTAGCCGACGTAGGCGTTCATCGCGTAGCCCTTTTCCTTGTATTCATTCCATTTCTCGCGTGGGATCTTCGTGACGCGGCCGAGAATGTGCGCCGCCGCGTCGGTCTGATACTCGCGCACGGACGACGTTCCGATGTGGATGGGCGCATACGCGCCGTCTTTCAGCTCCGCGATCAGCTCCACCGAAATATCCGACGCAATGGCCGCCGTCGAGAGCTGATTGAGCTTCGTCACCGCGAGACAGTAGCGCAGTCCGACGAGCCTGCGCGCCTCCGTGTCGGTCAGATCCCCGTCCACCTTGAACTCCGTGCGCAGCCGCGAGAGCAGCGCCTCGGGGCTCAGCGGCGGGTCGGTGTCGGTCGTCAGCGCGTCCTCGTCCGCCCACTTCTTGCTCACAAGGTAGCTGTTGAGCGTCGTGTGCGAGCCGGAGACGGAGAAATCGTAGGCGAACGGCGCGCCCGCCGTCAGCGGCAGCGTATCCTCCCAGACGATCCCCCGGTTTTCCAGCAGCTCGATGAGCCGCAGCAGCTCCTCGTTGAGCGCCGCGTCGTCCGACGGCGCGAGCGAAGCGTCCAGCTCGAGCGTATACACGCTCCGGTTCGTCACCAGCGCCTTGCCGTTCCGGTCGGTCAGGATGCCGCGCGAGGTCACCACCGTCTCGCTCTTCGTGTTCGCTCGGATGGACCGCGCGCGGTACTCCGCGCCGTGTACGATCTGCGCGTCGAAGAGCGTCACGAAATACGCCGCCAGCACCAGCGAGAAGAGCACGCCGATCACGAGCAGCCGGCGGTTGAATTGCTTTTTGTCGTCCACGGCAGGCCCTCCCTTCGCGGTTCTTTGCCGTTGTTACAGGGTAAATTTCCGATGCAGGAACGCCAGCACCGGATGGCACACGATCAGCAGCGGCAGCGAGAGCGCCAGCTCCCGCACCGCGCGCAGCGCGATGGCGGACAGCTCCGAGCGCCCGCCAGCAAGCAGCGTGACCGCCGTGATAATATCCACGAGCAAAAACGCCGCCGTGCTCACCGCCAGCGAGCAGAGGATGCCCGGCTGCAGCACGCTCCTCGCGATAAGCGCCGCGAGCAGCGCCGTGAGCGGAAACGCGATCGTGTACAGGCACGGCAGCGGGGCGGTCAGCGCCAGATCGCACAGCACGCCGAACGCCAGCGCGA
>DJRC01000013.1:0-735 GCA_002437735.1 Oscillospiraceae bacterium UBA6370
TCTTATCGACCGTGTCGGCACGCTCGCCGACGCCTACGAGGAGCTTTACGCGCTCATCGCCGCATCCCGCGCGGCGGCGAAGCCGCGGCGGAGACGCGTGTCGCAGGAAAAATGAAGCGAAAAGACGCCCGACGGGCGTCTTTTTTACACTCTGTTCATCATTCGCTCTTGAAAAACGAGGGGGAAAATGGTATAGTACATAGGTTAAAATATGTCTTATTCTGCCTATTTTTACTCCCTTGCACAAAGGAGAACACGGAATGTACTTAAAAGCGCTCGAAATTCAAGGATTTAAGAGCTTCCCCGATAAAACCGTATTGAACTTCGGTGAGGATATCACCGCCATCGTGGGGCCCAACGGCAGCGGCAAGTCCAACGTGTCGGACGCCATCCGCTGGGTCATGGGCGAGCAGTCGAGCAAGTCGCTGCGCGGCGCGAAGATGGAGGACGTCATCTTCGGCGGCACGGAAAAGCGCAGCCAGATGGGCTTCGCGCAGGTGACGCTCGTGCTCGACAACACCGAGCACATCTTCCCGCAGATGGAGGAGAGCGAGGTCGCTGTCACCCGCCGGTATTACCGCAGCGGCGAGAGCGAATACTACATCAACAAGCAGAGCGTGCGCCTGCGCGACGTGAACGAGCTGTTCATGGATACCGGCATGGGCCGCGAGGGCTATTCCATCGTCGGTCAGGGCAAGATCGACGAGATATTGTCGGTCAAGAGCGCCGACCGCC
>DJRC01000013.1:771-10975 GCA_002437735.1 Oscillospiraceae bacterium UBA6370
CCGCCGTGAAATTTTTGAGGAGGCGGCGGGCATCTCCAAGTTCCGCCACCGCAAGGAGGAGACGGAGCGCAAGCTCGAGCGCACGGAGGAAAATTTAGTGCGCATCAACGACAAGATCGCCGAGCTGGAGCTGCAGGTCGAGCCGCTGCGCTCACAGGCGGAGAAGGCGAAGAAATACCTGATCCTCCGCGACGAGCTGCGCACACTGGAGATCTCCGTCTGGCTCGAAAACTTAGATAAGATCAAGACCGATTCCATCAAGCTCAACACCGACTACGCGCTCGCCCAGCAGGAGCTGGAGCGCGCGAACGCCGCGATGGACGAATTGTATGCCGCCTCCGAGCAGTTTGCGGAGAAGGCTCACACGAACGACATGGAGCAGGAGCGCCTGCGCGCCGAGTGCGCCGAGCTGGACGCAAAGCGCAGCGAGGAGGACGCCGCCATGGCCGTGCTGCGCACGGACATCGAGCACAACCGCGCGAACATCGAGCGCGTGGAAAACGACCTGCGCGACCAGTCGGACCGCGCGGAGAGTCTGACCGCGCAGATCGCCGCGAAGCATGCGCGCATCGAGGAGCTCGCCGCGCAGGCGGCGGAGGTCGAGGAGGAGCTTCGCGCCTTCCTCGCGCAGGCGGAGGAGCTTGCCCGCACGGCCGGCGAGGCCGGCAGCGAGGTCGAGGCCCTGCGCGCGAAGGAGGCGCTGGCGCTCTCCGACGCGGCGGACGGCCGCGCGGATGTGAGCGCGATGAACGCGGGTATTGCCGAGCTGGCGGAGCGCCGCACGGTGCTCGAGGCGGAGGCCGAGAGCGTGGACGGCCAGCTGACCGAAAAGCGCGCGTCCGCGTCCGCGTCCCGCCGCGCCCTTGAGGAGGCGCAGGAGGAGGCCGACGCCGTGCGCAACATCATTTCCGGCCACACCCTCAAGATGGAGGGGCGCGTCAAGCGCGAGGAGACGGCGCGGCAGAAGAGCATCGACCTCACCATGGAAAAGAACAACCTCGAATCCCGCATCCATCTTTTGAGCGAGATGGAGAAGGAGTACGAGGGCTTCAATAAGGCGGTCCGCCTTATCATGCAGGCGGCGGAGAAGAACGCGCTGCGCGGCGTGCACGGGCCGGTCGCCAACTTGATGACGACCGACAAGCGCTATGCCGTTGCCATCGAGATCGCCCTCGGCGCGGGGATGCAGAACGTGGTCGTGGACCGCGAGGAGGACGCCAAGAGCGCCATCGGCTTCCTAAAGCAGCGCGACGGCGGCCGCGCGACCTTCCTGCCGCTGACCGCCATCCGCGGCGACGTGCTGCGCGAGGCGGGCGTCGAGCGCGAGTACGGCTACGTCGGCGTCGCGTCGCAGCTCGTGCAGTTCGATCAGAGGTACACGGAAATTTTCAACAATCTGCTCGGCCGCACCGTTGTGGTCGAGGATATGGACTGCGGCATCGCCATCGCGAGAAAGTACGGCAGCCGCTTCCGCATCGTCACGCTCGACGGGCAGGTATTGAACCGCGGCGGCAGCATGACCGGCGGCTCGGTGAGCCGCAGCGCGGGGATTCTCAGCCGCGCCAACGAGCTCAAGGAGCTGACCGCCCGGCGGGAAGCCTTAACGGAAAAGCTCGATGCCGCGCTGCGCGAGGCGGACGAGGCCAAGCGCGACCTGAACGCCGCGCAGTACGAGCTGGACGTCGCGCGCGAGCAGCAGCGCGGCGCGGAAGACGCGGTGCTCCGTTTGACGGGCGAGAAGAAGCAGTACGATATGCTGCTCGAATCGCTCCGCGCGCGGGAGAGCGACATCGCCGCCGAGCTCGAGAGCATCACCGCGCGCACGGCGGAGCTGAAAAAGGCAGCCGCCGCCCGCGAGGAGGAGATCAAAAAGCACGAGGCCGAGGCCGCACGCTGCCGTGCGGAGAGCGAGGAAAAGCTCGCCGGTCAGAACGAGCTCCAACGCGACAGCGCGCACCTCGGCGACGAGATCGCCGCGCGCAAGAGCACGCTTGCTGGCTTTACCGCCGAGCGGGAGACGACCGAACGCGCACTGGGCGACTTGGAGACGCTTGCCCAGCAGATGCGCGGCGACGAGGACGGACGCCGTGCGCTCATCGAGGACTACCGTGCGAAGATCAAGGCCGCGGAGGAGGAGATCGCGCAGCATGACGCGGTGAACGCGTCTCTGCGCGCCGATGCCGAGAAGCGCAGGGCGGAGCTGGCGAAGCTGGCAGAGGCCAAGCTGGCGCTCGAGAGCGAGCGCAGCGCGAACGACCGCAGATACCGCGAGTGCAATGAGCTGGTCGTTCAGACACAGGCCGCCGCGGGCAGGCTCGAGCAGAAGCGTGTCGCCGCCGCGATGGAGGAAAAGCAGATATTGGATAAGCTGTGGGAGAGCTACGAGCTGTCCCACTCCGCGGCGCAGGAGCAGCGCATCGAGCTGGAGAGCGTGCCGAAGGCGAGCCGCCGCATCAATGAATTGAAGCGCGAGATCAACGGCCTCGGCAATGTCAACGTTGGCGCCATCGAGGAATTCGACCGCGTGAACACGCGCTACACCTACCTCACCGGCCAGCGCGACGATGTGGAAAAGGCCAAGGAGGAGCTGCTGGGCGTCATCGAGAACATCACGAGCGAGATGACGGTCATCTTCAAGGAGCAGTTCGCCCTCATCCGCGAGAGCTTTCAGGAGACCTTCCTCGAGCTCTTCGGCGGCGGCAAGGCCACGCTCGAGCTGGAGGACGAGAACGCCGTGCTCGACTGCGGCATCGAGATCAAGGTCCAGCCGCCGGGCAAGGCGCTCAAGACGCTCTCGCTGCTCTCGGGCGGCGAGAAGGCGTTCGTCGCCATCGCGCTGTATTTCGCCATTCTCAAGGTCCACCCCACGCCGTTCTGCGTGATGGACGAGATCGAGGCGGCGCTCGACGAGCCGAACGTTATCCGCGTAGCGCACTACATGAGAAGAATCTGCGACAAGACGCAGTTCATCGTCATCACCCACCGCCGCGGCACGATGGAGGCCGCCGACGTGCTCTACGGCGTGACGATGCAGGAGCGCGGCGTGAGCAAGGTGCTGACCATCAACATGAACGACATGGCGAAAGAACTGAACATCAAGGGGTAAGACGATGGGTATTTTTGCAAGGATCAAAAAGGCGTGGTACGACAGCATCATCTGGGAGACCATCGACGAGGATTTCTACGACGAGCTGGAGGAGAGCCTGATCATGGCAGACCTCGGCGCGTCGGTCGCGGCGGACGCCGTGAAGGAACTGCGTAAGGTCGTATACGAAAAGAGCATCCAGCGCGGCGACGACGTCAAGCAGGCGCTGCGCGACATTCTGGAAAAGAAGCTCGAGGTCGGCGATACGGGCCTCGACCTGTCCACGACGCCCAGCGTCGTGCTCATCATCGGCGTGAACGGCGTGGGCAAGACCACAAGTATCGGCAAGCTCGCCAGCCGCTATAAAAGGCAGGGCAAGCGTGTGCTGCTGTGCGCGGCGGATACCTTCCGCGCCGCGGCGGCGGACCAGCTCGAGATCTGGGCGGAGCGCGCGGGCGTGGAGATCGTGCGCAGCAAGGAAGGCGCCGATCCCGGCGCGGTGCTGTTCGACTCCCTGCAGGCGGCGAAGGCGAGAAATGTGGACGTCGTGTTCTGCGACACGGCGGGCCGCCTGCACAACAAGGCGAACCTGATGCAGGAGCTCTCGAAGCTCCGCAAGATCATCGACCGCGAAACGCCGGACGCCGCCAAGGAGACGCTGCTCGTGCTCGACGCGACCACGGGGCAGAACGGCCTGCAGCAGGCGAAGGTGTTCCGCGAGACGGCGGGCCTGACCGGCATCATCCTCACGAAGCTGGACGGCACGGCCAAGGGCGGCATCTGCGTCGCCATTGCGCAGGAGCTCGGCGTGCCGGTGAAGTTTGTCGGCCTCGGCGAGGGCATCGACGATTTGCAGCCCTTTGATGCGAAGGAGTATGTGAACGCGCTCATCTGAGCGAAAGACGACGGGAGGAGACTATATGGAGATCACGAATGTATGCCCCTACTGCGGAAAGGAAATGCGCGAGGGCGCGCTCCCCGCGTACAAGTACGCGCTTCGCTGGTGTCCGGGCGATGAGCGCGGCGGCATCGAGGAGGGAAAGGGCGTTCGGCTGAGCAGAACGCCTGTGATCGAAAGCGTTTATGCGCCCGCGCGTTACTGCGAGGGCTGCCGCGTGGTTGTTGTCCCCGTGCCGGAGATCGAGACCTTTTCGGACAAAGCGGGCAAATGGCTGGATAAAACGCTCGGCTCGCTCGGCGACAGGATAGACCGCGCGGCGGAGCGCCGTGAGGAGGAAAAGGCCGAGCAGAAAAGAGAAGAAAAACGGAACAAGGACCCGTGGGAGGTATAGCATGAAGCTGGTATTGGCAACGCAGAACCCCAAGAAATTAAAGGAAATGAACGAGGTCCTGAGCCATCTCGGCGTGGAGGTCGTGAGCGAGGCGGAGCTGGGCGTGAGGATCGAGGTCGAGGAGACCGGCGAGACCTTCACCGACAATGCCCGCTTGAAGGCAACGGCGGTGATGCAGGCGACCGGCCTGCCCGCTGTGGCAGACGACTCCGGCCTCTGCGTGGACGCGCTCAACGGCGGGCCGGGCGTGTACAGCGCGCGCTTCGGCGGCGAGGGACTGGATGACAAGGGCCGCTACACGCTGCTCCTCGAGATGCTGCGCGGGCAGACCGACCGCGCTGCGCACTTCCACACCTCCATCGTCTGCGCGTTCCCGAACGGCGACGAGCTGGTGTGCGAGGGCGAGTGCCCGGGCACCATCGCGTTCGCGCCGATGGGTGAGGGCGGCTTCGGCTACGACCCCGTATTCTTTGTGCCCGAGCTGCGCAAGACCTTCGGTCAACTCACGGCGGAGGAAAAGGCGTCCGTCTCGCACCGCGGGAAGGCGCTGCGCGCCTTTGCCGCGGCACTCGACGACTATCTGAAAGGAAACGAATAAATGGAACTGACCGGAAAGCAGCGCGCCCAGCTGCGCGCCATGGCGAATGAGCTGGAGCCCATCGTCCACATCGGCAAGGACGGCATCGGCGAGAATCTCGTCAAGCAGGCGAACGACGCGCTTGAGGCGCGCGAGCTCATCAAGTGCCGCGTGCTCGACAACAGTATGCTTACCGCGCGTGAAGCGTGTGATGAGCTCAGCCGCCTCACCCGCTCCGAGCAGGTGCAGGTCATCGGCACGAAATTCGTGCTCTACCGCGAGACGCACGCCAAGCCCAAGGAAAAGCGCATCGCGCTCGTGAGGGATAAGAAGAAAAAGACCGTCTGAACAGGACGATAAAGAGGGATTTTCATTGAAGATCGGAATTTACGGCGGCAGCTTCAACCCGCCGCATCTGGGGCACCAGAACGCCGCCGTCGAGGCGGCGGAGAAGTGCGCGCTGGATAAGCTCCTGCTCATTCCGGCGGGCATCCCGCCGCACAAGGTGATGGAGCAGGGGAGTCCCGCGAACGGACACCGCCTCGCCATGACGCGGCTCATGGGCGGACAGGCCGCGCTCCAAAGCGGCGTCGAGGTCGAGGTGCTCGACCTCGAGATGGCGCGCGAGGGCAAGAGCTACACCGTCGATACGCTCCGCGCCCTGCGCTGGCAGTACCCCGACGACGAGCTGCTGCTCTTTATGGGGACGGATATGTTCTTCTCCTTTGAGAGCTGGCGCGCGCCGGAGGAGATCGCGGGGCTTGCGAAGATCGTCGCCTTTTACCGCAACGAGGACGACAGCGCCGCGGCCTTTGCCGCGCAGGCGGAAAGGCTTCGTGCGCGCTTCGGCGGAAGCTTTGAAACGCTCGCGCTCGACCGCGTGATCGAGGTCTCCTCGACCGCGCTGCGCGCGGGCATGGCGAGCGGCGCGAGCGAAGCGATGCTCGAGCCGCAGGTCTACGGCTATATCCTGCGCGAGCATTTATACGGAACTGATCTTGATCTCAAGCGTCTGACGGTACAGCAGCTGCGTCCCATCGCCCTAAGCTATCTTAAGGCCAAGCGCTGCGCCCATGTGCTCGGCACGGCGTCCACAGCGGTGAAGCTGGCGGAGAAATACGGCGCGGACGTTCGCCGCGCGGAGGTCGCGGGACTGCTGCACGACTGCACGAAGAAGCTCTCAATGCCGGAGCAGCTCGCGCTGTGCGAGAAGTACGGCATCGCGCTCGACGCGCTGGAGAAAAAGGCGCTCAAGCTGCTCCACGCCAAGACCGGCGCGGCGCTCGCGCGGGACGTGTTCGGCGTGGACGATGAAATTTACAATGCGATCCTCTGGCACACGACCGGAAAGCCGGACATGACGGTGCTGGAAAAGGTCATCTACCTCGCGGACTTCATCGAGCCGACGCGCGATTTTCCGGGCGTGGACGCGCTGCGGAGGACCGTGTGGGAGGATCTGGACCGCGGGCTTCTGATGGGCCTTGAAATGACGGTCGAGGAAATGAAGGAGATGGGGAACCCCATCCACGTCAACACCCTGGCGGCACGCGATTATCTGAAAGGAAAGACAAATGAAGGGAAAGCGGGAAACGGACAACAACTTTAACTTCAATTTCAAATCGGAAAAGCTCGACGAGCTGCGCTCCCGCGTGGACGCGGCCTTTGACGAGCACGGCGACGAGGCGTGGGAGCAGATCAAGGGCATTTTTACCCACCCTAAAAGGCTGCTCGTCGGCGCGCTGGCGGCAGTGCTGCTCGTCGGCGTGATCACCGTCGGCGGCTATCTGCTGAAGATCCGCGCGCCGGAGCTGCCGAACCGGGACAGCGACACGCAGGACCCTGGTCAGACCGACGTCGACCTGGATTACGGCGACGGCGTGCGCCCGCGCGTGAGCGGCGAGCGGAAGAGCAAGGACTTCTATACGGTCCTTGTGCTTGGCCGCGACACGGGCGGAGGCGGCAACACCGACACGATGCTGCTCGCGAGCTACGACGTGACGAACCAGAAGGCGACGGTCATGTCCATCCCGCGCGACACGATGGTGAACGTCCCGTGGGACGTGAAGAAGATCAACTCCGTCTACAACTACTACGGCGGAGGCGATAAGGGCATCAAAGCGCTCTATAAGGAGATCTCCCAGCTCGTCGGCTTTGAGCCGGACTATCAGGTGGTCGTGGAGTGGGAGGCCGTCGGCGCGATCGTGGAGGCCATCGGCGGCGTGTACTTCGACGTGCCTTACAACATGGACTACCATGACCAATATCAGGATCTCGTCATCGAGCAGGAAAAGGGCTACCGCAAGCTCAACGGCGACGACGCCATGCAGGTCATCCGCTGGCGCAAGAACGACTCCAACAGCCCCTACGGCAACCCGCAGATCGGTGACAGCGGGCGTATGCAGATCCAGCAGGATTTCCTCAAGGCGGTCATCAAGCAGCTTCTGCAGCTCAAGAACGTGGCCAACCTCAGCAAGCTCGCCGAGGTGTTCCGGGAGAATGTGGAGACTGACCTCTCCTTTGAAAACATCCTCTGGTTCGGCAAGCAGGCGGTGTTTGGCGGTCTTTCGTTGGAGGACGTGAGCTTCATGACCATGCCGTGGACGGGCGTATACGTCTACAGCCGCACGCTCAGCGCCGAGTACGGCAGGGCGATGAAGCTCGACTATGTGGTGCCGCAGGCCAACGCGCTGCTGGAGCTGGTGAACGATTCCCTCAGTCCGTTCACGGAGAAATTCACGCTGCGCGATCTGGATATCATGTCCGTCAACGCGGACGGCTCGCTTGCCTCCTCCACCGGACGTGTGGAGGACAGCAAGGCGGCGGCCGCGCCGCCGGTGTTCGTCGATCCGTATACGGGAAGGATCGCGGACAGCTCGGAGAGCACGGGCGGCGAAACGGAAGAAAACGATCCGCCGGCAGAGGTGACCTCGGGGAGCCTGACGGTCATCGGCGAGACGACGGGAAACGAATAAATTGGAAAGGGAAGAGAGAATGGTAAACGCAAAGGAAATGGCGCTTACGGCAGCCAAGGCGCTCGACAGCAAGAAGGGCCGCGACATCAAGGTGCTGGAGATCGATAAGATCACCACGCTGGCGGATTATTTCGTTATCTGCTCCGGTGGCAGCAACACGCAGATCAACGCGCTGTGCGACGAGGTGGAAAAGGAGCTGGACCGGCTCGGCGAGCAGCCCATCCATCGCGAGGGCTATCGCGGCGGCACCTGGGTGCTGCTGGACTACGGCTGCGTGGCGGTCCATGTGTTCAACGAGGAGGCCCGCGCGTTCTACGGCCTCGAGCGACTGTGGAGCGACGGCCGTGCGCTGGATCTCACCGGCGTGCTGACGCCGGACGCGGCAAAATAAAAGCGTATAAATAGAAGCGACTATCGAAAATAGAAGGAGAAAGTCATGAAGTACGATTTTGCAGCCATTGAGAAAAAATGGCAGGACAAGTGGGAGCAGGAAAAGCCCTACGCCGCCGTGACCGGCGACCCGAGACCGAAATTCTACGGGCTCATCGAGTTCCCGTATCCCTCCGCCGCGGGCCTGCACGTCGGCCATCCGCGCCCCTTTACGGCGATGGATATCATCTGCCGCAAGAAGCGGATGCAGGGCTACAACGTTCTCAACCCCATCGGCTTTGACGCCTTCGGCCTGCCGACCGAGAACTTCGCCATCAAGAACCACATCCATCCCGCCATCGTCACGCAGCAGAACATCAAGAACTTCACCCGTCAGCTCAAGATGCTCGGCTACGGCTTCGACTGGGACCGCGTGGTGGATACCACCGACCCGCAGTATTACAAATGGACGCAGTGGATCTTCCTGCAGATGTTCAAGCATGATCTGGCCTACAAGACCACCATGCCCGTCAACTGGTGCACGAGCTGCAAGTGCGTGCTGGCAAATGAAGAGGTCGTCGAGGGCGTGTGCGAGCGCTGCGGCAGCGAGGTCATCCGCAAGGAGAAGAGCCAGTGGATGCTGCGCATCACAAAGTACGCCGACCGCCTGATCGACGATCTGGACGATGTGGACTTCATCGAGCGCGTCAAGACCCAGCAGCGCAACTGGATCGGCCGCTCCACCGGTACGGAGGTCACCTTCAAGACCAACACCGAGGACGACATCACCGTCTATACCACCCGTGTGGATACGCTCTTCGGCGTGACCTACACGGTCATCTCTCCCGAGCACCCGCTGCTCAAGAAGTGGCAGGGCCTCATCAAGAACTGGGACGAGGTTGCCGCCTATCAGGAGGCCGCCGCCCGCAAGAGCGACTTTGAGCGCGGCGAGCTCAATAAGGACAAGACCGGCGTGCGCCTCGACGGCATCGAGGTCATCAACCCCGCCAACGGCAAGGTCGTGCCGATGTTCGTCTCCGACTACGTTCTGATGGGCTACGGCACCGGCATCGTCATGGGCGTTCCGGGCCACGACCAGCGCGACTGGGACTTTGCCACCGCGTTCAACATCCCCATCGTCGAGGTCGTCGAGGGCGGCGACATCACCAAGGAAGCCTTCACCCTCAAGGATGACACGGGCATCATGGTCAACTCCGGCTTCCTCAACGGCATGACCGTCAAGGAGGCCATCCCCGCGATGAAGCAGTATGCCATCGAGCAGGGCTGGGGCCATGAGAAGGTCAACTACAAGCTGCGCGACTGGGTGTTCTCCCGCCAGCGCTATTGGGGCGAGCCCATTCCTCTGGTCAACTGCCCGACGTGCGGCTGGGTGCCCGTTCCCGAGGAGGAGCTGCCGCTCGTTCTGCCGCAGGTCGAGAGCTATGAGCCGACCGACGACGGCGAGAGCCCCATCTCCAAGATGACCGATTGGGTCAACACCAAGTGCCCGAGGTGCGGCGGTCCCGCCAAGCGCGAGACCGACACCATGCCGCAGTGGGCGGGGTCGAGCTGGTACTTCCTGCGCTATATGGACCCGCACAACGATCATGAGCTTGTCTCCCACGAGGCGGAGAATTACTGGGGTCCCGTGGACTGGTACAACGGCGGCATGGAGCATACCACGCTCCACCTGCTCTATTCCCGCTTCTGGCACAAGTTCCTGTACGACATCGGCGTCGTTCACACGAAGGAGCCCTACGCCAAGCGCACGAGCCACGGCATGATCCTCGGTCAGAACCCGCACTACGTCGGCAACGTCTCCACGCAGGAGGAGAAGGACGCGCTCATCGCCAAGTACGGCAATCAGGCGCTGCGCCCGGCGGTCAAGATGAGCAAGTCCCTCGGCAAC
>DJRC01000056.1 GCA_002437735.1 Oscillospiraceae bacterium UBA6370
CCCACGCACATGATGGCAATGGCTGTGACAGCCGAAAGGCGGATCGTCCTGCGGAAGCGCTCCGGCTTGCCCGCACCGTAGTTGTACGAAATGATAGGCACCATCGCGTTATTCAAGCCGAAGATGGGCATGAAAATGAAGCTCTGGAGCTTGAAGTATGCGCCGAACACCGCCGTTGCCGCCTCGGTAAAGGAGATGAGGATCTTGTTCATGCCGAACACCATCACCGATCCGATGGACTGCATGATGATGGACGGCACGCCGACCGCGTAGATCTCCTTGATGGTCGCGGCGTGGGGACAGATCTCACGGCGGCGCAGATGAACGTCGGGATTGCGCGTGAGGTTGAGATAGAAGCCGATGGATGCGCCGACGAGCTGACCGATGACCGTGGCGACCGCCGCACCGGCGACCTCCAGCCGCGGGAAGCCGAGCAGGCCGAAAATGAGGATGGGGTCGAGAATGATGTTGGTGGCCGCGCCAGCGATCTGCGTGATCATGGAGAGGTTTGTGCGTCCCGTCGATTGCAGCAGGCGCTCATTGTACATCTGGAAAAACAGGCCGATCGAGCAGCCGATGCAGATGGTCACATAGTCGCGTCCGTAGGCAATGATCTGCGGGTTGTCCGTCTGAAAGCGGAAGAACGGTCCCGCAAGTGTCCAGCCAATGAGGGCAAAGAGCGCAAAATTGCACAGCGTGAGAAACAGGCCGACATTCGCCGCGCGGTCCGCGCCCGCTTGATTCTTCTCGCCTAGCGAGCGGGAGAGCAGCGCATTCATGCCCACGCCCGTGCCGCCGGAAAAGGCGATGCACAGCGTCTGGAGCGGGAACGCAAGCGACACGGCATTCATCGCGTCTTGACTGAGCTTTGCCACAAAGATGCTGTCCACCACGTTGTAGAGCGCCTGAAACAGCATGGATACCATCATCGGCACTGCCATGCTGAAGAGCAGCCTGCCAACCGGCATGGTGCCCATTTTATTTTCCTGTATGATCTCTTCTCTGATATTTTCGTCCATTTTCCGTATCTCCGTGCGTGAAAGGGTGCTCCGTCCGGCGGACAGAGCACCTTTTTCTTTATTTTTTCAGTTCGCCGTTCGCGGCCTTGGTGAGGTAGGCGTTGATGAAGCCGTCGAGGTCGCCGTCCATGACCGCTTGAATGTTGCCGGTCTCGTAGTCCGTGCGCGTATCCTTGACGAGCTGGTAGGGCATAAAGACGTAAGAGCGAATCTGGCTGCCCCATTCGATCTTGAGCTGCACGCCCTTGAGGTCGCTGATCTTCTCCGCGTGCTGCTGGATCTTGAGCTCCATGAGCTTGGATTTGAGCATCTGCATGGCGTAGTCGCGGTTCTGGAACTGGCTGCGCTGCGTTTGGCAGGCGGTAACGATGCCGGTGGGGATATGAATGAGACGCACCGCAGACGAGGTCTTATTGACGTGCTGGCCGCCCGCGCCGGAGGAGCGGTAGACCTGCATTTCAATGTCTTCGGGACGTATGTCGACCTCGATGTCGTTGGGCAGCTCGGGCATGACCTCGAGCGCAGCGAAGCTCGTCTGGCGGCGGGCGTTCGCGTCAAAGGGAGAGACACGCACCAGACGGTGGACGCCGTTCTCGCTCTTGAGATAGCCGTAGGCGTTCTCGCCCTTGACCATGACCGTCGCGCTCTTGATGCCGGCCTCTTCGCCGTCGATATAGTCCATCATCTCGAACTCAAAGCCGTGCTTGTTCGCCCACTGCATATACATACGGTATAACATCTGCGTCCAGTCCTGCGCCTCGGTGCCGCCCGCGCCGGCGTGGAAGGTCAGAATGGCGTTGCAGTTATCGTACTCGCCGGAGAGCAGCGTCGTGAGGCGGACCTCCTCGATCCGTTTCTCAAGATCGGCAAAGCCCTCCTCCAGCTCGGGCAGCAGGCTGGCGTCGTCCATCTCGTTGCCCATGTCGATGAGGGCGAGCAGATCGTCACGCGTGGAGACGAGCTTTTCAAAGCGGTGGACCTTATTCTGCAGCTGCTTGGTGCGCATCTGGTTGGCCTGCGAGCGCTCGATGTCGTTCCAGAAGCCGTCCTCGTGCGCCTCGGCCTCGAGCCGCGCGATCTCGTGCTTGGAGGCTTCAATGTCAAGCGCCTTCTGAAGGTTTTCAAATGTGTCGCTCATGGCGAGCAGCTTCTGCTTATAGGAATCGTATTCGATAACAGCCATGGTGATCTCCTCTTCTCATACTGCATTAGCCGAAAAAGTATATCATACCGCCGCGCGAAAGGCAAGAAAAATCCGCCTCGGCGGCGGATTTTCCCGATTTTTTTATCGTCAACGGTGCAAACTGCCCCATAAAAACAAAAAATCCACGCATCCCTGCGTGGTTCCGTTTTGGTCGCTCAGCGCTCGCTGACGATCTGCTCCGTCGTGCCGAAGATCATGTCGTCGACATCGAAGCCCTTGAAGTTTTCAAACATCATATTGGTTCTCACGCTCCTTTCTCTTTTCAATTTCAAGAGTATGATACCACTTCTCTGTCAAGCGCGCAAGCGTGATTTTCAACATATTTCACAAAAATATTTATATTGTTTTGTGCTTTATGCTAATCCGTTTTGCTTGTTTCCGCTCAAAGTCCTGTGGTAAAATAATGTATCCAATTTTGTTCTTTGGGAGGCGAGAGGACGCCTATGTACGAATTTCTTGCCGGTGACTACGACGTCGCCGTCATCGGCGCAGGCCACGCCGGCATCGAGGCTGCGCTCGCGAGCGCGCGGCTGGGGCGGAAAACGGTCTGCTTCACCATCAACCTTGACGCGGTGGGCAATATGCCCTGCAACCCCGCCATCGGCGGCACGGGCAAGGGCCATCTTGTGCGCGAGCTGGACGCGCTCGGCGGCGAGATGGCAAAGGCCGCCGACCGCGCCTGCATCCAGTACCGCCTTTTGAACCGCGGCAAGGGGCCCGCGGTCTGGTCGCTGCGGGCGCAGGCGGATCGCCGCCGCTATCAGCAGATCATGAAGCATACGCTCGAGCGGCAGGAAAACCTGACGCTGCGGCAGGCGGAGATCGTGGAGCTGCGCGTGGAAAACGGCGCGGTCGCCGCCGTCGTCACCGCGACGGGCGCGGTGTTCGGCGCAAAGGCCGTCATTCTCTGCTCGGGAACGTACCTCGACGGGCGCACCATCGTGGGCGAATGCATTCAGTCAAGCGGCCCCGACGGGATGCACGCGAGCATGCCGCTCGCGGAGCAGCTGCGCGCGCTCGGTCTTCCCCTACGCCGCTTCAAGACCGGCACGCCCCCGCGCGTCAACGCCCGCAGTGTCGATTTCTCCAAAATGGAGCGGCAGAACGGCGACGCCGAGCCGCTGCCGTTCTCGTTCACGACCTCACGCGTCCCCTGCAATCAGGCGGTGTGCTACCTCACCTACACGAACGAGGAGACGCACCGCATCATCCGCGAAAATCTCGACCGCAGCCCCATCTACTCCGGTGTGATCGAGGGCGTCGGACCGCGCTACTGCCCGAGCATCGAGACGAAGATCGTCCGCTTCGCGGACAAGCCCCGCCACCAGCTCTTCATCGAGCCCATGGGGCTTGACACCGAGGAGCTGTACATTCAGGGCTTTTCCTCCTCCATGCCCGAGGACGTACAGGTGCGGATGGTCCATACCATTCCGGGGCTTGAGCACGCGGAGATTATGCGCCCCGCCTACGCCATCGAGTACGACTGCATCGACCCCACCGCGCTCAAGCCTACACTGGAAACGAAAGCCATCGCGGGTCTGTACGGCGCGGGGCAGTTCAACGGCTCGTCCGGTTACGAGGAGGCCGCCGTACAGGGCTTTGTTGCCGGCGTGAACGCCGCACGCAGGCTCGCGGGGCAGGCCCCCTTTGTCCTCTCCCGTTCGGAGAGCTACATCGGCACGCTCATCGACGATCTTGTGACCAAGGGTACGAACGAGCCCTACCGCATCATGACGAGCCGCAGCGAATACCGCCTGCTCCTGCGACAGGACAACGCCGACCGGCGGCTCACGAAGATCGGACACGCCATCGGACTCATCTCCGACGAGCGCCTTGCCGCGGTGGAAGAAAAATACGCTGCCGTCACGCGGGAGATCAAACGGCTCGAGCACACCGGCCTTCCCGCGAGCGAAGCGCTCAACGCGCTGCTGCGCTCTCGCGGCACGGCGGAGATCACGGACGGCAGCCCGCTCATCGCGCTGCTACGCCGCCCGCAGCTGCGCTACGACGATCTGCGGGCCTTCGATGCCGGCTGTGCCGCCTGCCCGCAGGATGTCGCCGAGCAGGTGGAGATCGATGTGAAGTACGAGGGCTACATCCGCCGCCAGATGGCCGAGGTCGAGGAGTTTGCGCGGCTCGAGAGCCGCCTGCTGCCCGAGGAGCTTGACTATTCCGGCATCGATGGTCTGCGGCTCGAGGCGCGAGAAAAGTTAGCCGTCATCCGTCCCCGTTCGCTCGGACAGGCGGGGCGTATTTCGGGCGTGTCCCCCGCCGACCTCGCCGCCCTGATGATCTATTTGGAAAAGGAGGAGCACCATGAAAATTCTTGACTTGACACACCTCATCGAAGATGCCATGCCCGTCTATCCCGAGACCGAGCCGCCGAAGCTCACGCCCTCAAACACCTTCGAGCAGCACGGCTTCCGCGAAACGCTGCTGACGATGGGTTCCCACACCGGCACGCACATGGACGCTCCCGCACATATGCTGCGCGACGGCAAGACGCTCGACCAGTTCCCGGCGGGCAAGTACGTCGGCACGGCCTATGTGCTCGACTGCTCCGACCTTGCGGGAAAGGAGATCCCCAAAGCGCGGCTCCAGCTCCACGCTTCGGAGATCGAGGCCGCGGACTTTCTGCTCTTCTACACCGGCTGGGACAAATACTGGGGCAGCGAGAAATACTTCTCCCCCTTCCCCGTGCTCTCGCTCGAGGCGGCGGAGTACCTTGCCACCTTTCCGCTCAAGGGCGTCGGCACCGACGCCATCTCCATTGACCCGATGGACACGGAGGACTATCCCGTTCACAAAATTCTGCTCGGCGCGGGCTTTGTGAACACGGAGAATCTCTGCCATCTCGCTTCCCTCGCGGGGAAAGCCTTCCCCTACGCGACGCTCCCCCTGCGCTTCAAGGATGCCGACGGCTCGCCCGTGCGCGCCGTCGCCATGCCGGAGGATTGAACGAAAAACCGCTCTGCCGTGGGCAGAGCGGTTTCCTTATTATATAATAATGGAATGCGGCAAAGCCTCCGGTTTGCACCGGAGGCTTTGCCGTGAGTGAAGAAAAGATCGTCGCCCTTGAGCGAATCGTTTCGATCAGACGTTGCCAATGGTGGCGACCATGACGGCCTTGATGGTGTGCATACGGTTCTCGGCCTCGTCGAACACCTTGGAGTTCGGGGAGAGGAACACCTCGTCGGTGACCTCACGGATGTCGTAGCCGAGCTCCATCTGGCTCTTGGCCATGGTGGTGTCGAAGTCGTGGAAGGAGGGCAGGCAGTGCAGGAAGATGCAGTCGCTGTTCTCGGTGGCCTTCATCACGTCGCCGGTGACCTTGTAGGGAGTGAGCTGCTTCACGCGCTCGGGGATCTTGTCCTCTTCGCCCATGGAGGCCCAGATATCGGTGTAGAGCGCGTCGGCGCCCTTGAGGAGAGCCTTGTCCTCGCCGTACTCGACGACGGCGCCGGTCTCCTTGGCGACCTCGCGGCAATACTCCACGACGTCAGCGGCGGGAGCGAGCTCCTTCGGGCCCCAGCCGACATAGTGCATACCGAGCTTGGCACAGATGTACATCAAGCAGTAGGCCACGTTGTTGCGGGTATCGCCGCAGAAAACGAGCTTGCACTTGTTGAGGGGCTTCTTGGTGTTCTCCATCAAGGTGAGGATGTCGGCGAGCGCCTGGGTGGGATGATCGACGTCGGTCAGACCGTTCCACACAGGAACGCCGGCGTTGGCGGCGAGGCCCTCGACGACCTTCTGGTCGTAGCCACGGTACTCAATGCCATCGAAGAAGCGGCCGAGGACCTTCGCGGTATCGACCATGGTCTCCTTCTTGCCCATCTGGGAGGACTTGGAATCTAGGAACGTGACGTGCGCGCCCTCGTCATAGGCGGCGACCTCAAACGCGCAGCGGGTGCGGGTGGAGGTCTTCTCGAAGAGCAGAACGATGTTCTTGCCGGCGAGCAGGTTACCGCGGATGCCGGCGCGCTTCTTCGCCTTCAGATCGGCGGCGAGGTTGAGCATATAGCGGATCTCATCGGGGGTGAAATCCTTCAGCGTGAGAAAAGAACGGCCTTTCAGATTAACGGGCATGGGATAGTCCTCCTTCAAGATAGTTCGCCCCCAATGGGGGAAATTGACTCATGTTCTGTACATAGCATACCAATTTTTGAAAAACACGCTAGACATTTTCGGTTATTTTTCTTGTATTTAACGGCAAATTTGCGCGGCGTGCCCGTTGCCGCTCCGCTTCCCTGCAGTCTTTCCGGCACTTGCCAAATGGACCGTCTCTGCGGTATACTATACACTGAAACAACGCATAAGGCAACCCTGCGCCGTCCGGCGCGGGCCGAATGAGGTGACCGATATGAAAGACCTTGCCGCGATGCAGTCCTTTGAGCGCTCCCGTCTTGACCGGAGCAAGCTGTGCTCGTTCGACAACGAGACCATCGAAGCGCCGACCGCGCCGCTGATCCATCAAGAGGCCCGCTTCCTCTACATCTGCGAGGGGCACGGCGTCATCCGCATTCAGGGGCACGACGTGGAGCTGCGACCGAATACACTCCTCTCCATCCTGCCGTGGCAGATTACGGCGGTGACGGAGGTCGCCGCGCCGCTGCAGTATCACCTTGTGATCTACAACCTCCACACGCTCAACCGCTACATCCGCGCCTTCTCCGACGAGCGCGGTGACGCGGTGGACTGGCTCGCGCACATCGAGCAGCAGCCCGCGCTCTACTGCAACGAGGGACAGGCCCACCGGATGCAGCAATTTTTCCTCTCGTTGCGCGAGGAGGTGGGGCTGGAATCCATTCTCGGTGCGGCCCCGCCGAAGATCCTCGGCTCACTCGCCGTCGTCAACCGCCTCGTCGAGCTGGTGATTCTCATGGAGCGCTTCCGCGCCGAGCAGCCCGAGCCTGCCGCGGCCGTCAGCGTCTCCGCCGCGCCGGACATGAGCGAGATCCTGCGCTACCTTTACTGCCACACCGGCGAAAAGCTAACGCTCAAGGGGCTCTCGCGCATCTTCTATGTCTCCGAGAGCAGCCTGAGTAGCTATATCAGCGGCATGACGGGACTCTCGTTCTTTGATCTTCTGAACGAAATGCGCATCGGCAAGACCGCAAATTATCTGCTCTATACCGATCTCACGCTCGAGGAAATCGCTGCGGCGCTCGGCTATGTGGACGCCTCGCACATCTCCAAGGTCTTTTCCGCGCGCGTGGGAATGCGCATCAACGACTACCGCAAGACCTACCGACGCGTGGAGAGCATCTGCCGCATCGAGACCGACCGGCGCGTCTACGCGCTGGTGGAATATCTCTGCCGCAGCTACAACGAGCCGCTCTCCGCGCGCACGGTCGCCGAAAAATTCGGCTACACCGCCGCCGAAATGAACCGCGCGCTGATGCTGCAGGTGGAGAAGAATTTCGAGGAATTTCTCAACTACGTTCGCATCAACCGTGCCGCCGAGCTGCTGCTCACCACCGACCAGACCGTGACCTACATCGCCATGGAGGTCGGCTACGCCAACGTCAAGACCTTCAACCGCAACTTCCTGCGCTTCAAGGTGATGACGCCCGGCGATTTCCGCAAAAAGGTCGCGCTTCAGGAAAGTCGCCTATAATCTCTTTTTCCCTTGCCGCTTCGGCTGTTTTTCCGCAGTCGAAGCGTTTTTTTCGCTGCTTTTCGAGCTTGGATTCGGTTATTTTCGTTATTTTGCACAAAAATTATACGCTTTGCAAGTATTTCATGATATGACTTGACAAGAGCTCGTCGGGATGCTATTTTGGACATAGGCCCTCTGCAATTCATTTGCCGCTCTCTTGCGTCATACACATCAAGTATGGACGGCATCGATGCAGGGGCCGGTTCCGCACGGCGGACATCCATCCCTGCAAGCCTTGACCGTTCCGGGGAAGGAAATCGGTCACAACAAATTGAAGGAGGATACAAACCATGCGCAAATCCATGAAGAAGCTCATTGCTCTCACCCTCGCCTGCCTGATGCTCGCGACACTGTTCGCCGGCTGCGGCAAAAAGGACGGCGGAGAAGATGACTCCGGCGGCGACACCATCAAGCTCGGCTGGATGGGCTCGCTCACCGGCGACCAGGCCGCCTACGGCACCTGCGAAAGCCAGACCCTCAAGATGATGGTCGAGGACCTCAACGCCAGCGGCGGACTGCTCGGCAAGCAGGTCGAGCTGATCTGCTACGACACCAAGGGCGACGCGCAGGAGGCGGTCAACGTCGCCAAGCGTCTGTGCGCGCAGGATCAGGTCTGCGCGATCATCGGCCCGAACGCCTCCGGCCAGTGCATCGCCATCCAGTCGGTCCTTGACCAGTACAAGATCTCCGATATGTCCACCGTGGCGACCAACGAGAAGGTCACCGTGCAGGACGGTCAGCTCAAGGAATACAACTTCCGCGTCTGCTTCCTCGATCCCCAGCAGGGCAAGATCGCCGGTACGTTCGTGTACGATAACCTCGGCTTCGACAAGGCCGCCATCCTCTACGACGTCAACGACGACTACGCGCTGGGTCTGAAGGACAACTTCGTCAAGGTCTTTGAAGCCAAGGGCGGCACCATCGTCGCCGAGGAGGGCTACACCGCCGGCGACACCGACTTCACCGCGCAGCTGACCAAGATCAAGGAAGCCCAGCCCCAGATCATCTTCACCCCCATTTTCTATCAGGATTTCATCATGATCCACAAGCAGGCTCGCACCCTCGGCATTGAGGTGCCGATGCTCGGCGGCGACGGCTGCGCGTCCGAGGTCCTCTTCGACGCCGCCGACGCGGTGGACGGCTCCTACGTCATCAACCACGTTTCCCTCGTCGATCCCGCAGGCGACTCCTTCCGCAAGGAGTATGCCGAGAAGTACAACGGCGCGAAGATGGAGCTCAACGGCTACATGGCGCACGACGCGTTCCTGCTCTGGTGCGCGGCGGTCGAGAAGGCCGGCAGCGATGACCCGCAGGCCATCGCCGACGCTTACTCTCAGGTCGAGGTCGAGGGCATGGCCGGCAAGATCAAGATCTCTGCCGAGGACCACAACCCCGTCGGCAAGTCCGGCTGCGTGGAGCGTATCGACGGCAAGAACAAGACCTACGTCTTTGAGACCTACATCGCCGCAGACTAAGTACATCCCCGAAACAGAAAAAGCAAGCACCCTTTCGACACTCGGGCGCCCCGCACGGGGCGCCCGAGGTTAACAGGACAAAAGGAGGCTATACATGGGTATAGAATATTTTCTCCAGCAGCTGGTCAACGGCATCTGCCTCGGCGGTATGTACGCGCTGATGTCGGTCGGCTATTCGCTGGTCTACAGCATTATGAACTTTTCCAACTTTGCCCACGGAGGCGTCATCATGGTCGGCGCTTATGTGGGCTATTTTGCACTCACAGCGCTCAACGTTCCGTTTCTTCCGGCGTTTCTGCTCTGCGGCGTGGGCAGCGGCCTGCTCGCCGTCATCATCGAGCGGCTGGTCTACTCGCCGCTGCGCAAGCGCCACGCTCCGTCCCTGTACTTCATCATCTCGGCGATGGGCGCATCCATCTTCCTGGAGAATTTTGTCATCGCCACCATCGACGGCACCCCCAGAAACTACCCTCCGATCTTCGATAACCGCATCAACATCGGCGGGATCTCCCTTGGCGTCGACAGTCTGCTGATGATCGTGGTCTCGGCCGTCGCGCTGCTGATTTTGATGTTCATCATACAGAAAACCAAGGTCGGCCTTGCCATCCGCGCCTGCTCCTACAGCGAGAAGGCCTCGACCCTCATGGGCATCAACGGCGATCTCGTGATCTTCATCATCTTCCTCATGGGCGGCGTGCTCGCCGGCTTTGCCGGTATGCTCTACGGTATGCGCTTCATCGTCAAGCCCACCATCGGTCAGGTCACGAACAAGTCCTTTGTCGCGGCGGTGTTCGGCGGTCTCGGCAGTCTCCCCGGTGCAATCGTCGGCTCGGTGCTGCTCGGCATCATGGAGATCTTTGTCGCGTCCTTCAACTCCAACCTGCGCGACCTGTTCGTGTACGGACTTCTGATCCTCGTCCTCGTCATCAAGCCGTCCGGCCTGATGGGCAAGGTCGTGGAAGACAAGGCGTAAGGAGGGAGGAACGATATGTTTAGCTGGTATTACATCGAAGGCATCCTCATTCAGTCCTGCTACACCCTGCTGATCGTGCTCGGCCTTTCCATCCTCACGGGCTACACCGGTATGTTCTCGTTCGGTCACGCGGGCTTTGTGTGCATCGGCGCGTATGTTTCCATCCTCTGCACGATGGCGTTCGGCCTGCCCTACTGGCTCTCGCTCATCATCGCGGGCCTTGCCGCCATGCTGCTCGGCGCGGGTCTCGGCAAGATCACGCTGAACCTCAAGGGCGACTACTTCTGCATCGCCACGCTCGGCGTAGGCGAGGCGATACGATTGATCTTCAACAATTTACAGCTCAATATCAATGTCGGCGGCAAGGACTTCCTGCTCGACGGCGCGAAGGGTGTGGCGAGCATCCCGCTCAAGACCACCTTCTTCGGCGACTGGAACGCGCTCGCCGCCGGCGACGTCGGCACCTTCCTCTCCACGCTCTTTTCCTCAGCGCTGTTCATCGTCATTATCTTCCTCACCGCCACCGCGCTGCTGATGAACTCCAAGCACGGACGCAGTATGCTCGCCGTGCGTGAGGACGAGCTGGCGGCGCAGATGAGCGGCATCAATACGTTCCGCTCCAAGATGCTCGCCATGTGTATGTCCGCGCTCTACGCCGGCATCGCGGGCGGCATGATGGCGCACTACTTTGGCTATCTCCAGCCCAAGATGTTCCTGATGACCAAGTCCACAGAGTATACCATCATGGTCATCTTCGGCGGCATGGGTTCTATCACCGGCTCGGTGCTCGGCACGGTGCTGCTCTGCGCGCTGCCGGAGCTGCTGCGCGCCGTCGGCGACTGGCGACTGGTCATGTACGGCCTCGCCGTTATCGTCATCATGATCGTGCGCCCGAAGGGCCTCATGGGCGGCAAGGAGCTGCCGGTCGGCAGGATCTGCCGTGCCGTCGGCCGTATTTTTACCAAGAAGAAAAAGGACCTGCCCCCGCCTGACGGCGGCAGCGTCGGAGAGGAGGCGTCGGTATGAGCGACATCACCTTCAAGCACCATGATCCCAACGTCATGCTCGAGCTCTGGCACGTCACCAAGCGCTTCGGCGGCCTGACCGCCGTGGGCGACGTTTCCTTCAAGATCAAAAAGGGCGAGATCTACGCGCTCATCGGCCCCAACGGCGCGGGCAAGACCACCATCTTCAACCTCATCACGGGCGTCTACGCGCTCACCGAGGGCCGCGTCATTTTCGACGGCACGGTCGTCGGACAGGGCGACGCCATCATCAAGGACGATATGCGCGAAACGGATGTCAAGCCCTTCCGCAAGCAGCCCTACGACATCATGTCCCGCGGCATGGCGCGCACGTTCCAGAACATCCGCCTCTTCAAGAGCGAGACGGTCTACAACAACGTTCTCACCGCCTGTCACGCGGAGGCGGACTACAACATCTTCCAGTCGCTCTGGCGCCTCAGGGTCGGCCCCAAATGGCTGACGAAGTACTACTATCAGGAAAGGGCCCTGCGCGAAAAGACCGAGGAGCTGTTGAAGATCATGGGCATCTGGGAGCAGCGCGATATGATTGCCGTCAACCTGCCCTACGGCCAGCAGCGCAAGCTGGAGATCGCCCGTGCGCTCGCGACCGATCCCAAGCTGCTGCTGCTCGACGAGCCTGCCGCCGGCATGAATCCGGAGGAGACCCTCGCGCTGATGGACCTCATCCGCGAGATCCGCGACCGCTTCGACCTAACCGTGCTCATCATCGAGCACCACATGGACCTCGTGATGAACGTCTCCGACCGCATCTTTGTGCTCAACTTCGGCAAGCCCCTTGCCGAGGGCACGCCCGCGGAGATCCAGAGCAACCCCGAGGTTATCGAGGCCTATCTCGGAAAGGAGGACGACGGCGATGGCGATGCTTGAAATTCGTGACCTGAACGTTTACTACGGCGGCATCCACGCCCTCAAGGGCATCTCGCTCGAGGTCGAGGAGGGGCAGATCGTCTCGATGATCGGCTCCAACGGCGCGGGCAAATCGTCCATGATGAACGCCATCTCCGGCCTTGTGAAGTACAAGTCCGGCGAGATCCTCTACAAGGGTCAGCCGCTGCCGACCGCCGCGAACAAGGTCGTCCGGCTCGGCGTGTGTCAGGTGCCGGAGGGCCGCCTGATCTTCGCGAACCTCACCGTTTACGAGAACCTGAAGGTCGGCGCATATCTGCGCAGCGACAAGGACGGCATCGAGCGCGACCTCAAGCGCGTGTATGAGATCTTCCCACGTCTGGAGGAGCGCAAAAACCAGATCGCCGGCACGCTCTCCGGCGGCGAGCAGCAGATGCTGGCCATGGGCCGCGGCATCATGTCCGCGCCCGACCTCATCATGCTCGACGAGCCGTCCCTCGGCCTCGCGCCGCTGCTGGTCAACACCATTTTTGACACCATCCGCGAGATCAAGGCCATGGGCAAGACCATTCTGCTCGTCGAGCAGAATGCGCTCAAGGCGCTTTCCGTCGCGGACAACGCCTACGTTCTCGAGCAGGGCCGCATCACCAAGTCCGGCCCCGGCAAGGAACTGCTCAAGGACCCCGCCATCGCGGAGGCATATCTCGGCAAGGCCGCGCGCTGACGCTGCCAAAAATTCTGGGAGGTATTTTGCCATGGCTAAAACGGCACAGGATGTCATGCAGCTCATTCGTGAGCAGGGCATCAAAATGGTGGACTTCAAAATGGTCGATATCAACGGCCAGTACCGCCATGTGACCATTCCCGCGCAGAACTTCACCGAAGCGACCATGACCGACGGCATCGGCTTCGACGCCTCGAACTACGGCTACGCCGTGGTCGAAAAGAGCGACATGGTCTTTATCCCCGACCCCGCCACCGCGCAGATCGACCCGTTCTGTGAGGTCTCCACCCTGTCGATGACCGGCAACGCCATGATCATCGATTATCCCCACAACCGCCCGCTCGACCAGTACCCGCGCAACATCGTGCTGGCGGCGGAGCAGTATATGCGTGATACCGGCATCGCCGACACGATGCTCATTCTGCCGGAGTTTGAGTTCTACCTCTTCGACGACGTGGCATGGAAAGTCGCGCCGAACGAGATCGGCATGAGCCTCGACGCCGAGCAGGCGCATTGGAACGGCGACATCAATGGCCGCGGCGTCACCGTCCCGCGGCAGGGCCACTACCACATCGCCAAGCCGCTCGACCGCACCTACGAGTGCCGCAGCGAGATGTGCCTGCGCATGGAGGAGGCCGGCATCCCCATCAAGTACCACCACCCCGAGGTCGGCGGCGCGGGCCAGTTTGAGATCGAGCCGAAGCTCGGCGAGATGAGCAAAATGGCCGACGCGACCATGATGATCAAGTACATCATCCACAACACCGCCCTCAAGTACGGCAAGAGCGCCACATTCATGCCAAAGCCCGTCTACGGCGAGGCCGGCAGCGGGATGCACGTCCATATGCTGCTCTTAAAGGACGGCGATCCGGTGTTCTCCGACGACAACGGCTACTCCCATCTCAGCCGGGAGGCCCATTGGTTCATGGGCGGACTTCTCAAGCACATTCATTCCCTCTGCGCCATCACGAATCCCAGCACCAACTCCTTCAAGCGTCTGGTGCCGGGCTTTGAGGCGCCCGTCACCGTCGGCTACGCCACGAGCAACCGCAGCGCGGTCATTCGCATCCCCGCCTACGCCAAGACGCCGAATATGCGTCGCTTTGAGCTGCGCAATCCGGACGCCACCTGCAACCCATACTTCTGCTACGCGGCGTTGCTGATGGCCGGTCTTGACGGCATTGAAAACAAGATCGACCCGCACGAAAACGGCTGGGGCCCCTACGACGTCAACCTCTACACCCTCTCCGACGAGGAGAAGGCCAAGCTGCAGGGCCTGCCCACCTCGCTCGACGCGGCGCTCGACGCGCTGGAAGCCGACCACGATTATCTCACGAAGGGCGGCGTGTTCCCCGAAGCGCTGCTCCGCAGCTTCATCGCCGCCAAGCGCAGGGAATGCGCGGCTATGGCCGCCATCCCGCATCCCGCGGAATTTGAGCGCTACTACAACCTGTAAATAACCGCGCGTATCCATCGGGGGACCGCCTTCCGGCGGCTCCCCCCTTTGCGCGCCCGAAACCATGCTCCGCGCCGTGCGGAGAGCAAAGGAGAACGATCATGGAACAAGTCCTGTTGGATCAGATCACCGCCCTGCGCGCACAGCTCCACGCCTGTGCGGAGGTCTCCGGCCGCGAGGCCGTGACGAAGCACACCCTGCTGACCTTTCTGCGCGAGCATACCTCGCTGGAGCTTCACGAGCTTGACGGCGGCTTCTACGCCGCGCACCGCGAGCCGGAGAGCACAAGGCCGTCGGTCGCGCTGCGCGCGGATTACGACGCTCTGGCAACGCCCGAGGGCGGCGCGGCGCACCTGTGCGGTCACGACGGCCATGCCGCGGCGCTGTGTGGCGTCGCGCTGATGCTCGAGGGACAGTCCATCGGGCGCAGCGTGTTCCTGCTCTTTCAGGGCTCGGAGGAGACCGGTGCGGGCGCGGCGCAGTGCTGCGAGCTTTTTGACCGCGAGAAGGTCGATGAGATCTATGGCGCACATAACCTGCCGGGCTTCCCATTCGGCGCGGTGCTCACCCGCGCGGGCACCTTTGCCTGCGCCAGCCGCGGCGTGACCGTTCATTTTGTCGGTAAGCCCGCCCACGCCGCCTATCCCGAGACCGGTGTCTCTCCCGCGCCCGCAGTCGGGCAGCTGCTGGTCGATCTGCCCACGCTCGCCGCGCCCGAGCAGTACCGCGGCATCACGCGCTGCACCGTCATCGGCGCGCAGATGGGCGAAAAGGCCTTCGGCGCGGCGGCGGAGTCCGCCGAGCTGTGGCTGACGCTCCGCGGCGAGCACGACGACGATCTCGCGCGGCTTCGCCGCAGCGTGCTCACCCGTGCGCAGGAGCTGGCCCACAAGAACCATCTGGAGTTTTCCTTTGAAGAGCAGGACATTTTCCCCGCCACGGAAAACGACGCGCTCTGCGCCAGCCGCGTCATGCGCGTGTGCCGCGGCACGCTCCTGCACGACCCGATGCGCTGGAGCGAGGATTTCGGCCATTATCTGCACCTCTGCCGCGGCGCATTCTTCGGCGTGGGCGCGGGCGAGGATCACCCGCAGATCCACACCGAGCACTACGAATACCCCGACGCGCTTCTGGAGCCGACCGTCGAGGCATTCCGGGCGCTGCTCACCAGCGAATAAGAAAAGGGCCTGTGCCACACTGATATGCTCCCTCTATGAAAGACAGTGAAAAAGCAAACTGTCAATCATGAAGGGAACATATCAACTGCAAAGACACATTACTATTTCTGCGGCTTTACGGTGCTGTCAAGCAGGCGGCACATTTATTTTCTGACGTTCGATAGGTGAACGTAACAAATGTATTGCTGTTTTTCAACGGTATCCAGAATATCACTTAACTTTGTTCCGGATAGGCGTCCAAATCGTGTTGAAGATACGGCGGAAGAGCATATTCCCATGACCGCTCTTTTATTGCGTCAGCATCATTTATGCCATTCCCTAATAGTGTAGCGATCTCTATCAAGGTTCATCACTGCAGCCTCCTTTGTGCTCGTTGGATAATATTTCACCGCAGACGATACCTAGATAGCGGCATTACTTTCTTAACAGGATCACATATGACGTCGGTTCGTCCATAGCGGGCAAGTTTGTCGCCACCGGCGGCAGGATCGCCCTGTTCTGCGGTGCCGGCATTTCAGGCAACGTCATCAGCGACGATATTTGCCTGCACAACAAGGGGGGTGGCAAGTATTCTTTCACCATGACCATGGGCAAGGAAACGAGCGTTCCATGGAATAATCCGCGAAGCGCTCGTCTCTTTTTGAAGGAAGATGTTCTTGCCTCGGATTTTTTGATCTCATACTTTAGAACGATTTACATTTGCTGCAAAATCGTATATGGTTTTCCTAGGTCATTGTACAGAAAATAGCGAAGGGCTTACGGCATTGCGACCATCCGTGACGGCAGCGGCTGTGGCAGTCCCCCGCCATCAGCGCTCTGCTGGCGACGAGCTATACCCTCAAGACCGCCAGCGGCACATGGTTGGCAGACGCGGAGCCTGTGCAAACAACCGCGACCAACACCAGCAACGGCTACGCCAAGAGCGCCGACATCACCGTCACCAAGATCGGCCTAAGCAAGGTGACGATCACACAGACACCGCACCCCGACGACCCCAACCAAGAGTAGTTGGGCAATCCCCCCGCTAAGAACGGCCGCCTTGTGGTGTATCCGTACCTCGGCAAGGCGGAGGGCCTTGACCCCGCGACGTATTACTTTAAGGTGACCTACAACGGCAATGAGTTGGAGTTAAACAAGGATTACACCATCGAGAACAACAGCAATCAAGCGTCGCAAGCCGGAGAGTATACGCTGACAATCAAAGGCGTGGGCAACTACACGGGCGAGCTGAGCGAATCCGACCTTGTGCTGAGTGATTTGCACTTCGAGTCCGCGAACGCGGGCGAAACGACAGCGGTCTTCACGGTGACACTGAACAACAAGAATTTCGTGTTCGCCGACGGCACCCGAACCATAATCGTCAAGATGAGCCGGGAGCCGAATCCTTACGGCACCAACTATACCAAGATCAACAAAGCCACCGCTCCCACCACTGGGAATGGCAAGCTGATCCTGCCCATCGAGAGTGTGAACAGCTCCACGACTGGGGAAATCGGCGTCGTGACCGTCACGGTCACCACGGCCAACCCGGACGGGACCACGACCAAGACCGAAGCGGACGGCACAAAGAGCGAAACCAAGGCCGAGACTAGGGCTGACGCGAACCGCGTGACCAACGGCAAGGAAACCACCAAGACCATCGCGCCCAACGGCTCCACCGGCACGACCACCACAACCACGGAAAATGGCAATTCCAAGGCCGAGGACGGTGTGCAACTGACCGCGGACGACAGCGCGACGGTGAAGATCGTCGAACGCCGGTCGAAAAGGAGTCCTTCCCTTTTGAAAATATTCCTTTTGCAAAAGGGAAATATTGTGTTACAATCGCGGCATAAAGCATTGAGGAGGCAACGCCGCATGGCTGCAAACACCAATCCGCGCCTGCAAAATCAGGTGATCTATTCCATTTACGTCCGCAACCACACGCCGGAAGGCACCTTCCGCGCCGTCATTCCCGACCTCGACCGCATCCGCGCGCTGGGGACGGATATCATTTGGCTGATGCCCATTCACCCCATCGGCGGCGAGGGCAAGAAGGGCACGCTGGGCTGCCCCTATGCCAACCGCGACTACCGCGTCGTCAACCCCGCCTACGGCACGATGGAGGACTTTGAAGCGCTGGTGCGCGAGATCCATGTGCGCGGCATGAAATGCATGATCGACGTGGTCTACAACCACACCTCGCCCGACTCCGTGCTCTACCGTGAGCATCCGGAATACTTCTACCACGACTCCGACGGCAAGCCGGGCAACAAGCTCGGCGACTGGGCCGACGTCATCGACCTTGACTACTCCAACCGCGGGCTTTGGCAATATCTGACGGATACCCTCGTGATGTGGGCCAAGCTGGTGGACGGCTTCCGCTGCGATGTGGCATCCTTCGTCCCCGTGGAATTCTGGCTGCAGGCCCGCGCGGCGGTCGCCGCCGTCAACCCAAACTGCGTATGGCTTGCCGAAACGATCCACCGCAGCTACGGCTGTCTCGCGCGGCGGCACGGCGTCTATTCCGCACCGGACGGCGAGATGTTCCAAGCCTTCGATTTGGAATATGAGTACGACGTGCGCGAGGTATTCGACCGGTATCTGCGCGGCGAGGTCCCCCTGAGCCGCTATCTGGACGCGCTGAATTTTCAGGAGACCTGCTACCCCGCGAACTACAACAAGCTCCGCTTTCTGGAAAACCACGACCAGCCGCGCATCGCGTCCCTCGTGCGCGACGAGCGTGCGCTCGTGAACTACACGGCGATGCTCTATTTTCTCAAGGGCACGACGCTGCTCTACGCGGGGCAGGAATTTGAAAACGACCACCTGCCCAGTCTTTTTGACATCGACCCCATCGACCGCCGCACCGGTCATGATCTGAGCGAGCTGCTGCGCCGCCTGTACGCGATCAAACAACAGCTCGGCAGTGCCGACTGGTTCTCCGCCGACGCGGACGATGCGAACGACCTCGCGCTCCTTCAGCGCGGAAGCGCGGGCAGGCGCTTCGTGGGCGTGTTCTCCCTCAAGGCGAAGGCCGCCGATGTGCGTGTGGACGCCGCCGACGGCGTGTATGAAAACCTCATCGACCGCAGCGCCGTCACCGTGAAAAACGGTATTCTTTCCTGCACGGGTGAGCCGGTGATCCTCCGCGCGGAGGGCTGAGCGCTTACCGCTCCACCCGCGCAAGCAGCGGCTTCATCGTCTCTGCCGCGCGGCGGATGGTCTCCTCCGCCGGCAGGGCGAGCACGTTCGGGTCCATGACCTCGACGGAGCAGGGACCGTCATAGCCGATCGCCCGGATGCTCCGCAGCAGCTCCTCTAAGGGGACGTCGCCCTTGCCGGGCCAGTAGCTCTCCGCGCGCTGCGCCGTGAACGGAGCGCGCGCCGGGCAGTCGCTGACGTGGACCATAAAAAGCCGGTCGCCGCGCAGAGCCGACAGCTCCTCCGGCCGCGAGCCGCCGGCACAGAAATGCCATGTGTCGAGCAGCATTCCCACGTTGCCGCGGTCCACCGTGTCAAGGATCTCCGCGCACTGCGCGAAGGTCTGTACGGAGCTGCCCGGCACCGCCATAAATTCCAGCGCCAGCCGCACGCCGTAGTCTGCCGCAGCGTCCGAGAGCCGCAGCAGCGAATCGGCGGTCTCGCGGCAGATCGCCGCTGCGGAGGTCCCCTCCGGCGCATTAAAGGAAGCGATGACCTCCATGCAGCCGCAACCGAGCACGCGGCAGGCCGCAAAGCACCATTCGCTCAGCTCGCGCAGCATACGCCCGCCAGCCTTGGTCTGAAAGGAAACGCCCTCAAGCGCGTTCAGACTCGCCGCGCGGACGTGCTGCTCCTCCAGCGTCTGCCGCAGCGCCTCCAGCGTTCCGCCGCCGCGCAGATAACGCAGGAGCGTGCCCTTACGCAGCTCCACGGCGGAAAAGCCCGCCTGTGCGCAAAGTACGATATCCTCCGGCAGCGTGCCGTTTTTCATCACGGTCATTTCATTGAAGCAAAGCTCCATCCTCTCGCTCTCCTCTGTTTTTAGAAATTTTGCGCGGAGCGCTCCCGCCCTCATTCGTCCCGCAGCTGACGCAGCACCGCACGGTGCTGCGTTTTCTATTTCTTGCGCCATACGCGCGCAGCGCACGCACGAGCGCCGCCGCGTCGAACGATTTTTCGATTTATCATACCATATTTTCCCGGCTCTGCCAAGAGCTCGGCAGGCGCGGTATGCATTTCGTGCCGCAAAAACATACATTTCAAGCAGATTGCTCGCGCCCGTTCAAATATTGTGGTATGCTCTATTTTGTAAAATTGTCGGGAAACAAGTCGCTTCCCCTCGGATTTTGGAATAAGGACGCGTCACGTTTTTATTTCCTGACCGGGTTTTCCGTTCAGCATGGCAGATCAACCGCAGACTTTTAGGGAGGACAGAGAAAATCATGGACAAGAAGAGCAACATGAAGAAGGCTATGTACGAAATGTTCGGCGTCGGCGGAGATGGCTCCGAGGCGGCAGACGCCGCTCCGGCGCAGGGCAAGAGCGCGTCCGTCGAGGTCAAGAGCGTCCCCGGTGCGGAGAAAAAAAGCGTTGAGCACGCTCCGGTCAAGATGCCCGAGGCCAAACCCTCCGCCAGCTTTCTTGCCCCCGGCACGGTCTTTGAAGGCTCCTTCCGCGCCAAGGGCGACATTGAGATCGCCGGCGAGCTCAAGGGCGACGTGGCCTCCGAGGGCAGCGTGTTGCTGCGCTCCAACCTGCAGAGCAATATCACGGCGGGCAGCGTGAAGCTCACCGGCTGCACCCTTATCGGCGACATCACCGCGAGCGGTCCCGTCACC
>DJRC01000098.1:0-301 GCA_002437735.1 Oscillospiraceae bacterium UBA6370
ACTGCACGCGGCTGATGGAGGGCTCGGAAAAGACCTGCCGACAAATGGGAGCGGTGGTGCAGTATCAGAGCCGACAGATGAAGAACCCCGCCACGAGAGAGTTTACACGCTCTTACAAGGCCCACAACGCTCGCGTGCGGTACGGGACGATGACTAAGGAGGAGTTCACCGCATGGTCGAGAGAGGCGCGTGCAAAGCGGGCAGATTGCGTAGCGGGCAAGCTATCCCTTGAGGACTTTGTAGCGTGGCTGGACAGCGACAAGCAGCGATAAAACAACGGACTGACTGGCCGTTTTATGAT
>DJRC01000098.1:415-5577 GCA_002437735.1 Oscillospiraceae bacterium UBA6370
GGCGGCACGATCCGTCAGCGCCCTGACGGGCGCTGGGAGGCACGCTATACCCTTGGCATTGATCCCGGAACGGGAAAGCAAATTCAAAAATCCGTCTATGGCAAGACGCAGAAGGAGGTAAGACAGAAGCTCACGGCAGTCCTTTCGGAGCAGGACAACGGGACCTACATGGATATACCGCGGATGAAAACCGGCGACTGGCTGAACACATGGCTTGCAGGATATGTCGGCAATGTGAAGCCTGCAACGTTGAAAAACTATCAGGACCATGTGCGACTGAATATCGTCCCGCACATCGGCGCGGCCCCGCTCTCCAAGCTGACAACCGAAATGATCCAGCAGATGTATAACAAACTGCAAAATGAAAAAGGACTTTCACCCAAGACGATCAAGAACATTCATGGTGTCCTGCACCGTGCGCTGGAGCAGGCACAAAAGATGGGCTATGTCCGCAATAATCCGCTCGCAGCTGTTACGCTGCCGCGCATTGAGAAAAAGCAGATAAAGCCCTTGGAGGATGATGAGCTGTGCGCATTTCTCAAGGAAATTCGTGGAGATACCTATGAGCTGGTGTACTTCGTCACCGTCTTTACGGGACTCCGGCAAGGTGAAGTCCTTGGCTTGACATGGGACTGCGTGGACTTTGAGAAGAAAACTCTTCTGATTAACAAGCAGCATGGCAAGCGAAAGGGAACATGCGAATATGGCTTTAGCAGCTTGAAAAACGACCGGCCCCGCGTTATTGAGGCGGCTGACAGCGTGATGGACGCACTGAGAAAACAGAAAGAGCGGCAGCAACGATGGGCGGCACGGCTGAAGGAAGGTTGGGACAACTCAGACAATCTTGTATTCACCACGGAAACCGGACGCTATCTCTGCAATCAGACGGTGTATCTTGCGTTCAAAAAGGTCATGCGACGTCTGCACCTTGACGCAACGAGATTTCACGATTTACGTCATACCTTCGCCGTCAATAGCTTGAAGTCGGGTGATGATATCAAGACCGTACAGGAAAATCTCGGACACCAAACCGCTGCCTTTACCCTCGATGTGTACGCTCATGTCACAAGCGGTATGAAGCGCGAGAGCGCAAACAGAATGGACCAATACATCCATAGTGTGACCAAGGCGTAAAGGGTAAAAATAAGGGTAGAGACAGATAAAAAAAGGAAAAATCCTTGAAAGCTCAATGCTTTCAAGGATCGATCTTGGTGCGCGAGGCGGGACTTGAACCCGCACGTCCGTGAAGGACACTAGAACCTGAATCTAGCGAGTCTGCCAATTCCACCACTCGCGCGTAAGCAGCCTCAGAAGAAAAGATGGTGCGGATGGCGGGACTTGAACCCGCACGTCCATACGAACACTAGCACCTCAAGCTAGCCTGTCTGCCAATTCCAGCACACCCGCATTTGCATCAGTCTTTCAAACGACCGCTCCGCTATTATAAGCCCGTTGCACGCCAAATGTCAACCTTTTTTTGTGGGAAAAGAAAAAGTTTTTGCGCCGCTTTTTCCTGCCGCCAAAAGATGGGCTTATACCTGCGCGAGCGTCTCGCCGACTGCGCCCGTGATGACCAGATCCGCGCGGGTCTTATCGCCCAGCGGCGTCTTGTTGATGACGACGAGCTTGTGGCCGCGGTAGTAGTTCACCAGTCCCGCCGCGGGGTAGACCGCGAGCGAGGTGCCGGCGATGATGAGCACGTCGGCCTCGGCGATATAGCGCACGGCCTTGCAGAGCGTATCCTCGTTGAGCCCCTCCTCGTAGAGCACGACGTCGGGCTTGATGCGCCCGCCGCAGGAGCACGTCGGCACGCCGACGGAGTGCGCGATCGCGTCCACGCCGTAGAATTTGCCGCACCTCTCGCAGTAATTGCGCAGGGTGCTGCCGTGGAGCTCAAGCACCTCCTTACTGCCTGCGGCCTGATGGAGTCCGTCGATGTTCTGCGTGATGACGGCCTTCAGCTTGCCCGCGCGCTCCCACTCGGCGAGCTTTCGATGCGCGGCGTTGGGCTTCGCGTCGGGGCAGAGGAGCTTCGCGCGGTAGAAGGCAAAGAATTTCTCGGGATAGCGCTCGTAGTAGGTGTGGCTTAGGATCGTTTCGGGCGGGTCGCTCCACTGCTGGTGGTAGAGTCCGTCCACGCTGCGGAAGTCGGGGATGCCGCTCTCGGTCGAGACGCCGGCCCCGCCGAAAAAGACGAGGTTGTCGCTGCCGTCGACGATCTCCTTGAGCTTTCGGATCTCCTCTGTCATGACGTCTGCTCCTTTACTTGGTGTAGTCTCTATCGATCTGCACGACGGCAAAATAGCTGCTGTCGAGCCGCTTCACGGCAGCCTTGATCTCCTGCTCGACCTCATGGTCGCTCAGACGGAATTTGAACGGCACCACCGCGTCGAAAATGACGTTGGTGTGCGTGGGACCGGTGACCATGCGAAAATCGTGGATGGTGATGTGCTCGTCGATGCCGCGCACGAGCTGCGCCACGCGCTCACGCGTTTCGGCGGTGAGCTTATCGTCGGTCACGATGGGGTCCATGTGGATGGTGGCGGCGCAGCCGAGCTCGCGGCGGAGCCGCTGCTCGATGTTGTCGATCTCGTCGTGCAGCGCCATGATGTCGCCGTGCGCAGGGACCTCAGCGTGGAGCGAGATCATTACGCGGCCGGGGCCGTAGTCATGCACGATGAGGTCGTGGATGCCCTGAACGACGGGAGAGGAGAGCACGATCGCCTCGATCCTTTGGACAAATTCAGGCGCGGGCGGCTGACCGAGCAGGGGAGAGATGGTATCCCGCGCCGCCTGAATGCCCGCCCAGAGCACGAGCGCCGCGACGACGATACCGCACCAGCCGTCGATCTGAAGCGAGGTGAAGTGTCCGATGAGCGTCGCGGCGAGGACGGCGGCGGTCGCCGCGCAGTCGGAGAGACTGTCCATCGCGGTCGCCTCCATCGCAGCGGAGCAGATCTTTTTGCCGACCGCGCGGTTGTAGAGATACATATAGAGCTTGACGAGGATGGAGACGAGCAGGATGCCGCCGGTAAGGAGCGTAAACTCCACCGCCTCCGGGTGCAGGATCTTCTCCACCGCGCTCTTGGCAAGCTCGATGCCCATGAGGAGAATGACCATGGAGACGATCAGACCCGAGATGTACTCCAGCCGCCCATGGCCGAAGGGATGCTCGGGGTCGGGATTCTGTCCCGCGAGCTTGAAGCCGAGCAGCGTCACGATGCTCGCGCCCGCGTCGGAGAGGTTGTTGAAGGCGTCCGCCGTGATGGCGATGGAGCCGGAGAGCGTGCCGGCGAGCAACTTGAGCGCGAAAAGGAGCACGTTGAAGCCGATGCCTACGATGCCGCAGAGCATCCCATAGGCCTGCCGCACGGCGGGCGAGGTGACGTCCTCACGGTTTTTGATGAATTTTTTGGCCAACAGAGAGATCATACCAGTGTCTCGCTTCCTTTGGATTTCGCGGGGAAGAAAAATCGCTTGGTGAAGAGGTAGCAGAGCGGAATGAGATAGAGCAGGCAGGCGTAGGGCAGGGCCTCGACGCCGACGCCGAGCATACTCAGCGGCACGGCGCAGGCGATGCACCACGGGATCAGTCCCGCGATGGTGACGCCGGAGTTGGCGATGTCCATTGCCAGCTCCTCGTGTTCCGCGCCGTCCTTGGCGTAGACTGCGCCGATGAGCTGATGCTCCATCATCACGACGATGGTCTGGTTGCACAGCACCATCGCGGCAAGGAGGCTCAGCAAAATCATCGTCGGAAAGCGCCCGATGCGCTCGGCGGACCGCTCCAGAACGCTCTGCGCCTGCGTGAGCGCGCCCGTGCCCTCTAAGATGCCGGTGTAGAGCGCGGCGAGCGGGATCATCAGAAACGGCGTGAGCATACTCACCAACCCGCCGCCGGAGACGACGGAGGCCAGCAGCCCCTCGGTCGGGTGATAGCCGACGACCATGATCCGGAGCGCGTCAGCTACGCTGCCGCCCTGCACCGTGACGGTGATGACGAAGGCCGCAGCGGCGGAGATCGCCATGGCGCGGCGGATAGGCACGCGCAGAAGCGGCAGGATGAGCATGATGAGCGCGGGCACGAGCGCCCACGGGGAGATGACAAAGCTCTCGGCAAGGGCGCCCAGCATGGTCTCATCGACCGTGACGATGGGGTTGCGGAGGGAGAGCACGGTGTAGGCAGCGAGGCAGAGCGCGTAGGGCAGCGCGGCGGTCTGGAACATCCGCCTGACGTTGCCGTAGAGGTCGGTCTCCGTCAGCGCGGCGACGAGGCTCGCACAGGACGAGGTCGGCGCGCCGCGGTCGCCGAAGTAGATGCCGGAGAGGATAACGCCGGCGGTGACGGCCTCGCTCACGCCGCCGGAGCGCGCAAGCGCCATGAGCACCACGCCCGCCGTGCTCGCCACGCCGAACGACGTGCCGAGCGCGTAGCTGAGCAGCACCGTCAGCAGGAAGGCAACGAGGATAAAAAGCGAGGGCGTGATGACGCGGATGCCGTGGTAGATAAAAAAGGCGATGGTGCCGCACGAGCGCCAGAGCCCCGTGAGCAGACCGATGAAAAACAGGATGCGCAGCACGATCATGCTCTTGGGCATCTTACTCCACGCCATTTTGGCAAGCTCCCTCGCGCCGTAGCCGCGCTTGAGACCGAGGGCGAAGAACAGCACGAGCGCGAACAGCAGCGCCCACGCGAGAGAGAAGCCCTTGACGAGGCAAAAGAGCATCGCCGCGAGAAAGAGCGCAAAGCAGATGACAATATCCATGCTCCCTTACCCCTTTTTTCCGGGAATTTGCAGCGTCATGCGGCAGCACAGGCGGTCAAGGTCCTCGTCCGTCGCCGCGCCGATGCGCAGCTTCGCGCCGCAGTCCTCGCAGATGAGGTCGACGGCGGCGGGACGCACCTGCATACGGTAGCGCTCGCTGCCGCAGGCACAGGTGATGCCGCGCGGGCGCGCGGCGATCTCCTTCAATTCGCTCAGTACCTCGTACATGATGACCGTGTCGGTGAAGGCCTCGGGCGCGTCGCCCTGCGCGGACTGCTTTTCCGCGGTGATCTGCAGCTGCTCGAGCGCACGCTCAACGGCGTATTCCTCGCCGATGAAGCAGCACAGCTCCGAGGTCTCGGGGCAGGCGAGGCCGATGCCCTCGCCGTCGAGCAG
>DJRC01000098.1:5660-9971 GCA_002437735.1 Oscillospiraceae bacterium UBA6370
CCGTCGAAGTCGATCTGCAGCTCGCTCTTGCCGCATTCGCACTGCACGATCGCGCCCGAGGCGGCGAGGGCAAAGCGCGAGCGCTGCTGCATGACGGGCTTTCCGCACTTCGGGCACAGGTAGCCGATGGTGCGCATTTCTTCTTTCATATCCGTATCCTCCCGGAAGAATTTCGTATTTGCTTCCATTATACATCGGCACAAGGAAAAAGCCAATCCTTTTTCTTTGTGCGGGATACAGGGCAAGACTGTATCCTAAATGCTTTTACGCACTACCGTAACATCGTGATAGTGCATAAATGCAAAAGGGGAACGATGCGGGCGCTTCGGTCAGTACGCCAAAGATTCCCGAACAGGCAAAATTGGGGCTTGCATTTATGAAATGCCGTGTTATCATAGCATCACACTAAATCAAAAACACGGAGGAATCCAACCCATGAAAAAGCTCATCTCTCTTGCGCTCGCCCTCGTGCTGAGCCTGTCCCTCATTGCCTGCGGCGCCAAGCAGGGCGATACCCCCCAGACCGGTACCGACACGCCGGACACTGCCCAGACCGCCGAAAAGCAGAAGCTAATCGTCGGCTTCGACGCCGAGTTCCCGCCGTTCGGCTTCATCGCCGCCGACGGCAGCTACGACGGCTTTGACCTTGCGATGGCCGAGGAGCTGTGCTCCCGTCTCGGCTGGGACTTCGAGGCCGTTCCCATCGTATGGGACAGCAAGGATGCCGAGCTTGCCGCCGGCACCATCAACTGCATCTGGAACGGCTTCACCTACACCGGACGCGAGAACGACTACACCTGGTCCGACCCCTACGTCGATAACTCCATCGTCATGGTCGTCAAGGCCGACAGCGGCATTTCCTCCCTCGCCGACCTCGCCGGCAAGAGCGTGATGGCACAGGCCGCCTCCTCCGCCGTGGACGCCATCAACGCCAACGAATCGCTCAAGTCCTCCCTCAAGGAGGTCGTGGAGCTGGCGGACTATAACACCGGCTTCATGGAGCTCAAGCAGGGCAGCGTGGACGCCATCGCCGCCGACCTCGGCGTGGCCAAATTCCAGATCGCCAGCAACGAGGGCGACTATGTGATCCTTGACGAGCCCATCTCCACCGAGCAGTACGCCATCGGCTTCCTCAAGGGCAACACCGAGCTGCGCGACGCCGTGAACGCCGAGCTCCTCAAGATGGCGGAGGACGGCACCATGCTCTCCATTGCGGAGAAGTACGTCGATCAGGGCCTTGTGATCGACAGCCTCTGCCTCGTCAAGTAACATGACCGTTTCCGCCATGCTGACCCTGCTGGTGCAGGGCTTCGGGAAATCGCTTGAAATTTTCACCTTAACGCTGCTCGGCTCGCTGCCGCTCGGACTTCTTGTGATGTTCGGCCGGCGCAGCCGCGTGGCCCCGCTGCGCTGGCTCGTGAAGCTGTTCATCTCTGTCATGCGCGGTACGCCTCTGATGCTTCAGCTCATGGTCGTTTACTACGGACCTTTCCTGCTCTTCGACTTCACGCCGCCGGGCAACTGGCGCTTCGGCGCGGTCATCGTCGGCTTTGTTATCAACTACGCGGCCTACTTCGCGGAGATCTACCGCGCGGGCTACGAGTCCATTCCGGTCGGACAGCTTGAGGCGGCGCAGGTGCTCGGCTACACCGGTGGGCAGACCTTCGGGCGTATCCTTCTTCCCCAGATGGTCCGGCGCGTGCTGCCGCCCGTAACGAACGAGGTCATCACGCTCGTGAAGGACACCTCGCTCGCCTCCGTCATCGGCACGGTCGAGATGTTTACCCGCGCCAAGCAGATCGTTGCCTCGCCCAATACGCCCGGTATGCTGGCGCTCGCGGCGGCAGGACTCTTTTACTACGTCTTCAACTACATCGTCGCCTTTGCGATGGAGCGCGCGGAGCGCTCGCTCGCCTACTACCAGTGAGGGAGGGACCGGACATGAACGTATTGACCATGCAGGACGTCCGCAAGTCCTTCGACCCGCTGGAGGTGCTCAAGGGCATTTCCCTTACCGTGGGCGAGGGCGAGGCCGTTTCGGTCATCGGCCCCAGCGGCAGCGGCAAATCGACGCTCCTGCGCTGTGCGACGCTGCTCGAAACGATGGACGGCGGCTCGCTCGCCTATGGGAACGACTTCGCCGCGACAATGGACGCGGACGGCAGGAGCGTCTATGCGGACAAGGCCGCGCTGCGGCGGCTCAAAGGCCGCTTCGGGCTGGTGTTCCAGCAGTTCAATCTTTTCCCGCACTACACGGTGCTCAAAAATGTGACGGACGCGCCGCTCACCGTGCAGAAGCGCGAGCGCGGCGAGGTGCGTGACCTCGCGCTCTCCCTGCTTGAAAAGATGGGGCTTGCGGACAAGGCGGACGCCTATCCCTGCCAGCTCTCCGGCGGACAGCAGCAGCGCGTCGCCATCGCCCGCGCGCTGGCGCTGCGGCCCGACATCCTCTTTTTCGACGAGCCGACCAGCGCGCTCGACCCCGAGCTGACCGGCGAGGTGCTCAAGGTCATCCGTGATCTCGCGGAAGAAAAAATGACCATGGTCATCGTCACGCACGAGATGGCCTTTGCCCGCGCCGTGAGCGACCGCGTGATCTTCATGGACGGCGGCGTCATCGTCGAGCAGGGCGATCCCGAGCAGGTGCTCGGCGACCCGTCGCAGGAGCGCACACGGCGCTTCCTCCGCAGCTATCAGACCTGAATATCTGCCTCCTCTGCAAAGAGGGATGTGCCGGCACACACGGCGCATCCCTCTTTGTTTTACCCGGATTCATAAAATTTACCTGCCTTGGCATACTAAGTGAAACTACGAACACAAGGGGACATGGTATGGAGACCAAACGGATCGGTGCGCAGACGCTGCGCTTTTCGCGTCCGCCGCGCGTGGAGAGCTTTGCCAACATCGGCGCGAGGCTGGAGGGACAGGGCCCGCTGGCGGACTATTTTGACGAGCTGAGCGAGGATTCCTTCTTCGGCGAAAAGACCTGGGAGAAGGGCGAGGCTCGTATGCAGAAGCGCGTGCTTTCCCGCGCACTGGAGAAGGCGACGCGCAGGCCGGAGGAGCTGGACCTCATCCTTGCCGGCGACCTTCTGAACCAGTGCATCGGCACCTCCTTCGGCCTGCGGGAGTTCGGCGTGCCGCTGTGCGGCGTGTACGGTGCGTGCTCGACGATGGGGGAGAGTCTTGCGCTTGCCGCCATGAGCATCGACGGCGGCTTTGCCCGCCGCGCTGCGGCGATGACCTCCTCGCACTTCTGCACCGCCGAGCGGCAGTACCGGATGCCCGTGCCCTACGGCTCGCAGCGCACGCCGACCGCCCAATGGACGGCCACGGCGGCGGGCTGCTGCATCCTGTCGAACGAGGGGGAGGGCCCCGCCGTCACGCACGCGGCCATCGGAAGGATCGTGGACCGCGGCATCACGGACGCGAACAACATGGGCGCGGCGATGGCGCCCGCCGCGTATGACACGCTCCGCGCGCTCTTTTCCGACACGCGGACCTCGCCCGCAGACTACGATCTCATCGTCACCGGCGACCTCGGCCGGCTCGGGCATGAGGTCGTCACAGACCTCTTCGCGCGCGACGGCGTGGATATGACGAAGAACTACAAGGACTGCGGGCTGCTGCTCTACGATCTGGAGCGGCAGGATATGCACATGGGCGGCAGCGGCTGCGGCTGCTCCGCCGCCGTGCTCAACGGCTATCTTCTGCGCGGGTTGCGGGAGGGCAAGTGGAATAAGATCGTCTTTGCGCCGACGGGCGCGCTGCTCTCGCCGACCTCCACCATGCAGGGCGAGAGCATCCCGGGCGTGTGCCACGCCGTCATTCTGGAAAACATCGGGGAGGAAAACTGATGGACTATCTCAACGCCTTTCTCTGCGGCGGCATCCTCTGCGCCGTGGGACAGATCCTCATTGACAAAACGCCGCTCACGCCGGCCCGTATCCTGACGGGCTACGTTGTCGCGGGCGTGCTGCTCACGGGGCTCGGCGTCTACGAGCCCATCGCCGAATGGGGCGGCGCGGGCGCGACCGTGCCGCTCACGGGCTTTGGCTACTCGCTTGCGAGCGGCGTGAAGAAGGCCGTCGCCGAGCAGGGCTGGCTCGGCGTGATGACCGGCGGGCTCTCCGCCACCGCGGGCGGCATCGCCGCGGCGGTCTGCTTCGCGGTCGTGATGGCGCTGCTCTTCCGGCCCGGCGACAAGCGGTGACAAAAAATGTGCCCGTTCCTTTTGGAACGGGCACGCCGATGAATATCATCGGAAAATCAGATGAGGTTTTTCTCCGTCTCGGGGTCGAAGAGATGGAT
>DJRC01000041.1 GCA_002437735.1 Oscillospiraceae bacterium UBA6370
TCGCCTTCTCACTTTCTCTTTGCCGAATTTTTTTGCGAGATTCCCACACTTTTTCAAAAAAATTTTTTGTGCCGGTTCCAGAAAACAAAAAAGCGCCCACTGCACCTGTTTAGTAGGCGTAGTGAGCGCAAAAAATAAGACCCGGTGATTTCTCACCGAGTCTCATATCTGAATATATAGTTTTCAAAAAAACAGCCCCGCAGAATCACTTCTGCGAGGCTGAAATTCAATCGCACATTTTTCTCGGCATCCGTGGTGCACCCTTGGTGTAAATTGGTGTACGGATTGGTGTACGAGAGGCTTTTTTAACCCGATCAGGGGGCAATCAATAGAGCTTTGCGCCTGCCGGAATGTGAGGATCAACCATCAGCAAATGCAACTTTTCTTCGCCGTTCTCGTGATGCACGGCAGAGATGAGCATACCGCAGGAATCGATGCCCATCATTGGGCGGGGCGGCAGGTTCGTAATGGCGATGCAGGTCTTTCCAACCAGCTCTTCCGGCTCATAATACTCGTGAATTCCGCTCAAAATGACCCTATCTACGCCGGTTCCGTCGTCCAAAACGAACTTTAAGAGCTTTTTGGACTTCTTCACGGCTTCGCATTCCTTAACCTTCACGGCACGGAAATCGCTCTTGGAGAAGGTGTCAAAATCGACCTGATCCGCAAACAAAGGCTCGATCTGAACATTGGAAAAATCGATTTTTTCCTCCACGACCGGAGCCGCCTGAGCAGCCTCCGCAGGAGCCGAAACTTCCTTGGAAACCTTCTTGTCGGAGTCCAAAGGTTTCATTGTGGGGAACAGGATCACATCGCGGATGGAATCCGTGCCGCAGAGCATCATCGCGCAGCGGTCGATGCCGAAGCCCAGACCGCCCGTCGGGGGCAGACCGTATTCGAGCGCCATGACGTAGTCCTCATCCATCATCTCGGCCTCGTCGTCGCCGTTGGCGCGCTTTTCGACCTGTGCCTTGAAGCGCTCATACTGATCCATCGGGTCGTTGAGCTCGGTGAAGGCGTTGCCCATCTCGCAGCCGCACACGAACATCTCGTAGCGCTCGGTCAGGTGCGGGTCGGACGGGCTGCGCTTGGCGAGCGGGCTGACCTCGACGGGGTACATGGTGATGAACGTCGGCTGGATGAGCGTCTCTTCGACCTTCTGGTCGAACGTCTCATACAGGGCGTTGCCCCAGGTCTTGTCCACGCCGTCCATATCGACGCCGACGCTTTTAGCGAGCGCGACGGCGGCGTCGTTGTCGCCCTCAATGGCCATGAAGTCCGCACCGGTCACTTCCTTGACGGCGTCGGCCATCGTGACGCGCTTCCACGACGGGGTGAGGTCGATGTCGTGGCCGAGCCACTGGAGCTGATAGGTGCCGAGGATTTCCTTCGCGGCGCCCGCAAGGATGCCCTCTAAAATGTCCATCATGCCGTCGAGGTTGGTGAACGCCTGATAGAGCTCGCAGGTGGTGAACTCGGGGTTGTGCTTGGTGTCCATGCCCTCGTTGCGGAAAATACGGCCGACCTCGTACACGCGCTCCAGACCGCCGACGATCAGGCGCTTGAGGTGTAGCTCGGTGGCGATGCGCATATACATATCAATGTCGAGCGTATTGTGATGCGTGATGAACGGCCGCGCGTTCGCGCCGCCCGCGATGGGGCTGAGCACGGGCGTTTCGACCTCCATGAAGCCGAGGCCGTCAAGATAGCGGCGCAGGAACGCCACGAACTTCGAGCGGATCTCAAAATTCCGCTTGCTCTCGGGATTGACGATGAGATCGACGTAGCGCTGACGGTAGCGCAGCTCCTTGTCTTGAAGGCCGTGGAACTTTTCCGGCAGCGGACGCAGGGACTTCGAGAGCAGCGTGATCTCCTTGGCGCGCACGCTCATCTCACCGCGCTGGGTGCGGAACACCTCGCCGCGCACACCGACGATATCGCCGATGTCGTACTTCTTGAAGCGGTTGTATTCCTCCTCGTCCATCTCGTCCTTGCGGGCGTAGATCTGGATGCGGCCGGACTTGTCCTGCAGGTCGCAGAAGCTGACCTTGCCCATGCCGCGCTTGCTCATTAGGCGGCCACCGACGGTGACCTCGGTGCCCTCGAGCTCGTCAAAATGATCCTTGATGTCCTGCGCGTGGTGGCTGACGTCAAAGCGCGTCTGCTGGAACGGATCGCGCCCCTCGGCGCGCAGCGCCGCCAGCTTTTCGCGGCGGACCTTGAGGATCTCGGAAAGGTCCTGCTCCTGCGCGGGAGCGTTTGCTTGATTGTTCTCTGCCATATCGATTTCTCCTTATGATCGTCCTCGAGCCTTATCGCTCGATCTTTTCCACACGGTAATGAATGGTGCCGACGGGGGCCTCGACGCTGATCTCGTCGCCCTCCTTCGCACCCATGAGGGCCTTGCCGAAGGGGGACTCCTCGCTGATGGCGCGGTGCATGGGATCGGCCTCCTGGCTGCCCACGACCTTGTAGGGCGGCATCTCGCGGCCGGTCTTGAGGTCCACAACGGTGACGGTGCAGCCGATGCTCACGGCGTTGGACGCGCCCTCACTCTCGTCGATGATGACGACATGAAGCAGAATATCCTCCAGCTCCGCGATGCGGGAGTAGAGCTTGCCCTGCTCGTTCTTCGCCTCGTCGTACTCGCTGTTTTCACTCAGGTCGCCGAAGCCGCGGGCCTCTTTGATCAGCTCCGCCACTTCCTTTTCGCGCACGGTCTTGAGGTAGGTCAGCTCGTCCTGCAGCTCCTGCTGACGGGCAGTGCTCATTTTGTACTCTTTTTTCATGTCGTTTCCTTTCTATGCGCCGCCCTTCGGCGTTCTTCTGGATCGACGGCAGCGCATACCAACACATTATAAGTGAAAATATTATAGACGCTGCCCCACCGCTTGTCAAGGCTCGGCTTTACAAATCCCGCGCCGCGGTATACTATATAAAGGCAGCACAATAATGACAGCACAGCAGCAGGAGGGAACCATGATGACCACCGCAGAAAAGCTCACGGCGCTGCGCCGCGCGATGGCGCGGCGCGGCCTTGCCGCCTACCTTGTCCTAACCGATGATTTTCACGCCTCGGAGTACGTCGGCGACTACTTCAAAGCGCGCGAATACCTCTCCGGCTTCACCGGCAGCGCGGGGACGCTGCTCGTTCTGCCGAGCCGCGCGCTCCTCTGGACGGACGGACGCTACTTTTTGCAGGCGGAGAGCCAACTGGCCGGCAGCGGCATCGAGCTGATGCGCTCCGGCGAGCCGGACGTCCCGACGCTCGAGCGCTTCCTGCTCACGGAACTGGAGGACGGGAGCTTGCTCGGCTTCGATGCCCGCACGGTCAACACCGCGCTCGCGCGGCGGCTCGGGAATAAGCTGCGCGCAAAGCATATCCGCTTTGCGGGGGGCGAAGACCTCGTCGACGCGCTCTGGCCCGACCGCCCGCCGCTCTCCGCCGCGCCGGTGTGGGAGCTGGGGATCGAATACGCGGGCGAAGCGCGCGCGGATAAGCTCGCGCGCGTGCGCGCGGCGATGGCAGAGGAGGGCACGGACGCCTTTGTCGTCACGGCGCTCGACGAGCTTGCGTGGCTGCTGAACCTGCGCGGGAACGACGTGGCCTGCACGCCGGTGTTTCTCGGCTTTCTGCTGCTGACGAAGGAGGATGCCGTGCTCTGCGCCCGTGCGGGGGCGGTCAGCGAGGAAGTGAAAGCGGCGCTCGCCGCCGACGGCGTGCGCCTCGCGGACTATGAAAGCATCTACGGCCTTGTCCGTGCCCTGCCGCGCGGCACGCGCGTGCTGCTCGACGGCGCGACGGCCAACTACCGCTTGACGCAGAGTGTGCCGGACGGCGCGGAGACGCTCGACCGCCCCAGTCCCATTGTGCCCATGAAGGCGGTCAAGAATGCCGTGGAGCGGGAGAATCTCCGCCGCGCCCATCTTTCCGACGGCATCGCGCTCACGCGCTTTCTCCGCTGGCTCAAGTGTGACGCCGTGCGGGAGGGAGCCACCGAGCGCTCCGCTGCCGCGAAATTGGAGGAATACCGCCGCGAAAGCGCGGACTATCTTGAGCCGAGCTTCGACCCCATTCTCGCCTACGGCCCCCACGGCGCCATCGTCCACTACGAGGCGACGGCGGAGACCGACGTGCCGCTCGAAGCGCACGGCCTGCTCCTCGCCGACACCGGCGGTCACTACCGCACCGGTACGACTGACGTGACGCGCACCGTTGCGCTCGGCCCGGTCACCGAGGAGGAGAAGCGTGCCTGCACACTCGTCCTGCGCGGGCACCTCGCCCTCGCCGCCGCGCGCTTCCGCGCGGGCG
>DJRC01000031.1 GCA_002437735.1 Oscillospiraceae bacterium UBA6370
ACAAGGTCCTGATGGTGGGCGGTTCCAGCCGTATCCCCGCCGTGCAGGAAATGGTCAAGAAGCTCACCGGCAAGGAAGGCTTCAAGGGCATCAACCCCGACGAGTGCGTCGCCATGGGCGCGGCGCTTCAGGCGGGTGTGCTGACCGGCGATGTCAAGGGTCTGCTGCTGCTTGACGTCACTCCGCTGAGCCTCGGCATCGAGACCATGGGCGGCGTGTGCACCAAGCTCATCGACCGCAACACCACCATCCCCGTGAAGAAGAGCCAGATCTTCTCCACTGCCGCCGACAATCAGACCAGCGTTGAGGTCAACGTCCTGCAGGGCGAGCGTGAGATGGCCGCCGCGAACAAGAGCCTCGGCCGCTTCCACCTCGACGGCATCGCTCCGGCGCGCCGCGGCGTGCCGCAGATCGAGGTCACCTTTGACATCGACGCGAACGGCATCGTGAACGTCAGCGCGAAGGATCTCGGCACCGGCAAGGAGCAGCACATTACCATCACCTCCTCCACCAACATGAGCAAGGAGGACATCGAGAAGGCCGTCAAGGAAGCGGAGCAGTATGCCGCCGAGGACGCCAAGGTCAAGGAAAAGGTCGAGATCCGCAATCAAGCTGACCAGATGGTCTACCAGAGTGAGAAGACCCTCGGCGAGGTGGGCGACAAGATCCCCGCGGACGAGAAGAGCAAGGTCCAGGCGGGCATTGACAAGCTCAAGGAGGCCCTCAAGGGCGACGACACCGACGCCATCAAGGCCGCGACCGAGGAGCTCACGCAGCTCTTCTACGCGATGAGCGAGAAGCTCTACCAGCAGGCGAACCCTCAGGGCGCGCAGGGCGCAGGCCCCGACATGGGCGGCGCACAGGGCGGCGCTCAGACCGGCCCCGACGGTCAGCAGTATTACGACGCCGACTACAAGGTGGTTGACGACGACGAGAACAAGAAGTAAAATAGACCGATCAACGCAGCGGGGACAGTATTCTACTGCCCCCGATTGCGGCGTTTTTAGGAGCATAGTCTATGGCTGAGAATAAAAGAGACTATTATGAGGTCCTCGGCGTCTCCAAGGGCGCTTCCGAGGAAGAGATCAAAAAAGCATACAAAAAGCTGGCGCGCAAGTACCACCCCGACATGAATCCCGGTGACAAGGAAGCCGAGGAGAAGTTCAAGGAGGTCAACGAGGCCAACGAGGTGCTCTCCGATCCCGAGAAGAAGGCGCGCTACGACCAGTTCGGCTTTGCCGGCGTGGACCCGAGCTACGGCGCGGGAGCGGGCAGCGGAGCCTACAGCGCGGGCGGCTTCGACTTCGGCGACCTCGGCGACATCTTCGGCAGCTTTTTCGGGGGCGGCTTCGGCGGCACGCGGGCGAACCCCAACGCGCCGCAGCGCGGCGAGAGCCTGCGCACGAGCGTCACCATCAGCTTTGAGGAGGCCGCCTTCGGCTGCGAAAAGGAGATCAGCATCGAGCGCGTCGAGCAGTGCGACACCTGCCGCGGCACGGGCTGCGAAAAGGGAACGACCGCCGAGGTCTGCCCCGACTGCCGCGGCAGCGGCGTGGTCCAGCAGCGCCGCCAGACGCCGCTCGGCTTCATGTCCACCTCCGCGCCCTGCGGGCGCTGCGGCGGCAAGGGCAGGATCATCCACCAGCCCTGCAAGGCCTGCCACGGCAGCGGCCAGCTCCGCCGCCGCAAGACGCTCAAGGTCACCATTCCCGCGGGCATCGACAACGGGCAGACCATCTCCCTGCGCGGACAGGGCAACGCCGGCAGGAACGGCGGCCCGGCGGGCGATCTGCTGATCGTCATTGCCGTGCGTCCGCACGAGATCTTCCGCCGCGAGGGCACGAGCGTGCTGTGCGAGGCGCCCATCACCTTCACGCAGGCGGTGCTCGGCGCGGAGCTGGAGATCCCGACCATCGACGGCAAGGTGAAGTATTCCATCCCCGAGGGGACGCAGAGCGGCACGACCTTCCGCCTCAAGGGCAAGGGCATCCCCGGTCTGAATGGCCGCGCGCGCGGCGACCAGTATGTGACCGTTTACATCGAGACCCCGCGCAACCTCAACCGCGAGCAGAAGGAGGCCCTGCGCAGGTTCAGCGACACGCTCGGCGAGAGCAACTATGAGCAGCGCAAGAGCTTCTTCGGGAAATTCAAGCTATGAGAAACGGACATTTTATCACCGATTACCATTGTCATTCCACCGTCTCGCCCGACGGGCACAATACCATGCGCGAGATGGCGGAGGCCGCGGTGCGGCTCGGCGTAGACGATCTGTGCTTCACCGACCATGTCGAGCCCCTGCCGTGGGATCGCTGGAACGAACCGCCCAAGGCGAAGCACAGCTACGACTGGGCCCCCATGCTCGCGCAGTTCCGCGAGGCGCAGGAGGCCGTCGGCGGCCGCATCAAGCTGCACATGGGCGCGGAGCTGGGTGAATGCTCCTTTGCTCCCGACGTGGCGGACAGCTTTCTGGACGACGCGCCGCCGCTGGACTTCACCATCGGCTCGGTCCATTGCTACCGCACGGCCTCGGGCGAGGTCAACGACCTCACCTGGATCACGAGCACCGATCCCACGGTGTGGTACGCCGCCTGCGAGAGCTACTTTGAGGAGATGGAAAAGCTGATCGACTGGGGCCGCTTTCAGGTCCTCGGACACATCACCCTCCCGCTGCGCTGGGCGAAGGAGCTGCGCGGCGTGGAGCTGGATTTCGACCGCTACGAGGAGCAACTGCGCCATGTGATGCGCCGCGCCATCGAAAAGGGACTCGGCATCGAGTGCAACACCAACCGCGGCCATCTCCCCCTGCCGGACGGCAAATGGCTTAGGCTCTACCACGAGTTGGGTGGCGAGCTCATCACCCTCGGCAGCGACGCCCACACGCCGGAGTACATCTCCTGCGCGACGGAGGAGCGGCAGGAGCTGCTCAAGGACTGCGGTCTGCGCTACTTTGCAACCTACGACCGGAAAAAGCCCATTTTCCACAAAATTTAACGATAGGAGAACGAACGATGAAAATTTCTCTCGGCTGCGACCACGGCGGCTACGCCCTCAAGGAGCACGTCAAGGCATATCTGGAGTCCAAGGGCCACGAGGTCGTGGACTGCGGCACCTATTCCACCGACAGCTGCGACTATCCCATCTTCGGCGAGGCCGCGGCCCGTAAGGTCCAGAGCGGCGAGTGCGAGCGCGGCATCGTCATCTGCACCACCGGCATCGGCATTTCCATCGCCGCCAACAAGGTCAAGGGCATCCGCTGCGCGCTGTGCAGCGAGCCGCTGAGCGCGGAGATGACCCGCCGCCACAACAACGCCAATATGCTCGCCATGGGCGCCGGCATGATCGGCAAAAATATGGCCGAGCGCATCGTTGAGGTCTTCCTCTCCACCGAATTCGAGGGCGGCCGCCACGAGCGCCGCGTCGGTCTGCTGAACGCCATCGAGGGCTGAAACCTGAAAATTCGATGAAAATCAACAGGAATTTACGAATTCTTGTTGATTTTCTTTTTCCATGCTTGTAAAATGTCCGTACAGTTTGAAAGGCAGGTGAGACGGATGCCATCGACAAAGGGATACCGCAGCTACCACGGCAAGGGCGGCGCGGGACGGATCGTTCTGATCGTTCTGCTGTGCCTAATTCTGCTCGCAGCGGTCGGCTTTCTGGTTCTGCAGCGCTACGCGGTGTATGGCTCCGACGGCAGCATCCGTTTTGACCTGCCCTGGAAGCAGACCGAGGAGCCGTCCGACCCCTCCGCGCCCGACGGCGCGAGCCGGACGCCAGATACTTCCGGCAATAGCCCCGACGTCATCATTGACGAGCCAGAGCCGCCGGCCAAGCCGGAGCTTACGGAGCTTCACGGCGCCGAGCTGAGCGAGAGCGTGCTGCGCGGCAGCGCGGACGCGGCTCTTGCCGCGATTCCCGAGGGCGCAAACGCCGTCGCGCTGCGCGTGAAAAACGCACGGGGCGAGCTGCTGTACGCCTCCGCCCTGCAGGAGGCCATCGACGTCAATGCCGTCAAGGGCGGCAGCGGCGCGAACGCCGTCATTGAGGCGCTGACCGGGAGCGAGGTCTACACCATCGCCCGCATCAACGCCACGCACGACAGCCTCTATTCCTTTGCCCATATGGCCGACGCCGGTGTGCTGCAGCTCAACTACGCCGGCTACATCTGGTACGATCCCGACAGCACCTTCTATCTTGCGCCGGAAAAGAGCGCCGCGCAGCAGTACATCGTCTCCGTCGCGCGCGAATGTGCAGAGCTTGGCTTTGACGAGCTGCTTTTTGACGAGTTCGGCTATCCCACCCGCGGGCGGCTCAACAACATTGACGAATCCGCGCGCACACTCTCCAAGAGCGCCGCGCTCGCGCAGCTCGCGGAGGAGCTGCGCAGCGGGACAGAGGCATACGGCGTCCGCCTTTCCGTGCAGCTTGACGCGGCAACTGTGCTCGCCGGCGGAAACGAGACGGCGGGGCAGGACCTCGCCGCGCTTGCCGCGGTCTTCGACCGCATCTATGTGGAAACGACGGCGGAGCAGCTCCCCGCGCTCACCGTGGCTCTGGAGTCGTATGACGCCGAGTTGGTGCCCATTCTCAGCGAAGCGCCCGCTTCGGGCAGCTATCTGCTGACAGCCTGAAGATAAAACGGAACGGTAAGCGCCGCTTACCGTTCCGTTTTCTTGTATCGCTCAGACCTCAAAGGTCTCTCCGTCCGCCGTGATGCGCACAACGCGCGCGGCAAGCGCGGGATATGCCGCGCGGAAGCGGTCGATGGCTTCGAACCTTTTCCACAGGTGCATGGGGAAGGCGTGGAGGACCTCGACGTTCTTCAGCAGCCATTCCAGCCCGAGCCCCTCGGCTCCCTCGCCGAGACGCGGGTCGAGCGGCGCCATCGCCGCCGTGATCGCGGGCGCGATGCCGTTGTCCGCCGCCTCGTCGCGCACGGCGGAGGCGAGCTTTTCCATGGCGGCCTTATAGTGGACGGCCATATTATTGCAGTAGGCCTTGCCCTCGCTCTCCCAATGCCACCAGTTCAGGTCGCCGCCGTGATAGACCATTTTCCCCTCAGCGCGGAGCAGGTAGGCGTTGCCGATGTCGGTGGACTTGATGGCGCGGATGCTCAGCTCCTCGCCCGCGGCCTCCGTGAGCAGAATGCTGTCGGGCCGCAGAACGGTCGTGCGGGCAAAGGCCTCGTCGGAGATGCCCAGCCACTTGCGGCGGCGCTCGGTTAGGCGCGTGTCGCGCGAGACGAAAAACTGCGTGAGCGGGTACTGCTCCAGCAGGCCGAACACCTTCCCGTCAAAATGGTCCTCATGGCTGTGGCTGGAAAAGACCAGCAGCGGCTTTTCGGGATCGAGCGGCGGCAGCGTACCGGTGTAGTCCGGCTCATAAACGTAGTCGAACAGCGTATAAAACCTGTCCCACTCAACGAGAAACGCGCTGTGGGCGATGAATGTGATCTTCATGGGAGGGACTCCTTTGCTTAGGTGCCGCCATTGTAGCAGAAAAACTCCGTATTGGCAAGGGCGCGGCATTGTGCTATACTGAAAAAAATATGGGCAGGAGAGGGCAGAGATGCTGAAAAAGGCGTACATTGAGATCACGAACCGCTGCAATCTGCGCTGCACATTCTGTCCCGGCACGAGGCGCGCGCCGCGCACGATGTCTCCCGCCGAATTCGACGGCGTGCTGGAGAAGCTGCAGGGCAGCATTTCCTATGTTTACCTGCACGTCATGGGCGAACCGCTGAGCCATCCGCAGCTCGCAGAGCTGCTCTCCCTCGCCGCGGCACGGGAGATGAGGGTCTGCATCACGACGAACGGCACGCTCCTCGCGCGGCAGACGGAGACGTTGCTCGCGGCCCCCACGCTCCACAAGGTCAGCGTCTCGCTCCACAGCTTTGAGGGGAACGACGGCGCGCGGGAGCGCGAGCGGCAGTATCTAGAGGATGTCTGGGCCTTTGCCGACCGCGCCGCCGCACAGGGCGTCATCGTCGCGCTGCGGCTGTGGAACGAGGGCGGCGCGGAGACGCGCAACGGCGCGATCGAAGCCTTTCTTCACGAAAAATGCCCCGGCGAGTGGCCCGAGCCGCGCGGCGGCAGCTTCCGCCTGCGGGACAATTTGTATCTTGAGCGCGCGAAAAAATTCGACTGGCCCGACCTCGGCGCGCGGGAGCGCGGCACGCAGTTCTGCTACGGTCTGCGCGACCAGCTCGGCGTGCTTGCCGACGGCACGGCGGTGCCGTGCTGTCTCGACCACGAGGGCGATATCGCGCTGGGGAATTTGTTTACGCAGCCGCTGGCGGAGATTTTGCAGAGCGAGCGCGCGTGCGCGCTGCGCGAGGGCTTTTCGCGCCGCTGTCCGAGCGAGGCGCTCTGCCGCCGCTGCGGCTTCGCCGCGCGCTTTTGACCGATAGGAGAAGCATGAACGAACAGGAACGACTCAACGCCCTCACCGTGCCGCTGCTGACGTGGTACGATATCCACAAGCGCGTCCTGCCGTGGCGCGGCATCCGCGATCCTTACCGCATCTGGGTGTCGGAGATCATGCTGCAGCAGACGCGCGTGCAGACGGTGCTGGACTACTATGCCCGCTTTATGGCGGAGCTGCCCGACGTGTACGCGCTCGCGGCGGTGAACGAGGAGCGGCTTTTCAAGCTCTGGGAGGGGCTGGGCTACTACTCCCGCGCGCGGAACCTGCACCGCGCGGCGCAGGTGCTCGTAAACGACTGCGGCGGGGAATTTCCCCGCACGCGCAAGGAGCTTCTGCGTCTCCCCGGCGTCGGCGACTATACGGCGAGCGCCATCGCCTCCATCGCCTTCGGTGAGCCGGAGCCTGCGGTGGACGGCAATCTCCTGCGCGTCGCCGCCCGGGTCGGCGGCATCGCGGAGGACATCATGGATGCGGGAGTGCGCAAGAAATTCCGCGCCATGCTCGCCAAAAGCATCGACCGTGAGCGTCCCGGCGAATGGAACCAGGCGATGATGGATCTCGGTGCGACGGTTTGCCTGCCGAACGGCGCGCCGCTGTGCGAAAAATGCCCCGCCCGCGCCTTCTGCGCGGCGTACCAAAACGGCATGACCGATGTGCTCCCCGTGCGCGCGGCGAAAAAGCCGCGCCGCATCGAGGAACGGACTGTGTTCCTGCTCGTGCGGGACGGCAGGCTCGCCCTGCGCAAGCGTCCCGCCAAGGGACTGCTCGCGGGGCTGTGGGAGCTTCCGAACGTCCCCGGGAATCTCGACGAGGCCGGGGCGGCCATTGCGCTCGCACAATGGGGGCTGACGGCGCGGACGCTCACACCGGCCGGCGCGGCGAAGCATATTTTTTCCCATGTGGAATGGGATATGCACGGCTATCTTGCCATGGTACATGGCGAGAACGACGAATTTCTCTGGGCGGACGGCGCGGCGCTACACAGCGCGGCGATCCCCTCGGCATTCCGATACTACTTCGACACGGCGGTCCGGTGGCTCGCCGCACAACAGGGAGGAACCGATCATGGCACAGCTTTACTTTAAGTACGGCGCGATGGGCTCGAGCAAGACCGCGAACGCGCTCATGGCACGCTTCAACTACGAGGAGCGCGGGCAGCAGACGCTGCTCGTCAAGCCTCAGCTCGACACGCGCGACGGCGACCACATGGTCCACTCGCGCATCGGGCTGGAGTTCCCCTGCGTCTATTTCCACGAGATGCGCGAGATGGGGGAGGACGAGCTGAAGAAGAACGCCTGCATCATCGTCGATGAGGCGCAGTTCCTCACGCGCGAGGAGGTCATGTACCTCGTCCATCTGGTGGACGACTGCGGCATCCCCGTGATGTGCTACGGTCTGCGCGCGGACTTCCGCGGCGAGTTGTTCCCCGGCAGCTATGAGCTGCTCGTGATGGCGGACAAGCTCGAGGAGGTCAAAACGATCTGCTGGTGCGGCAAGAAGGCGGCGTTCAACGCCCGCTTCGACGCGAACGGCAAAGTCCTCAAGGAGGGCGAGCAGGTCGTGCTCGGCGCAAACGACCAGTATATCGGTCTGTGCCGCCGCCATTGGATGGCCGGCGACCTCGGCCCCGACTTCAACGGACAGGGGACGGGCGACTGATGCTCTGCGAGATCTGTCCGCGCCGCTGCGGCGCGGAGCGCACGGAGACGCGCGGCGGGGGAGTCTGCGCCATGCCCGCAGGCATCGTAGCGGCAAAGGCCATGCTCCACCAATGGGAGGAGCCGGTGCTCAGCGGCACGAACGGCGCGGGCTGCGTCTTCTTCTCCGGCTGCAATCTCGGCTGCGTGTTCTGCCAGAACGGTAAGATCAGCCACGAGAATTTCGGCAAGGTCATTTCCCCCGCTCGGCTGCGTGAGATCTTCTTCGAGCTCATCTCGCAGGGCGCGCACTGCATCGACCTTGTTTCGCCCACGCACTTTACGCCCTGGGTGTTGGAGGCTCTGGAAGATCCGTTGCCCGTGCCGGTGGTGTGGAACAGCAGCGGCTATGAGCGCGTGGAAACGCTCAAAGCGCTGGAGGACAGGGTGCAGATCTATCTGCCCGACCTCAAGTATGCGCTGGAAAAGCCCGCGCGGGAGCTGAGCCGCGCGGACGATTACTTTCCCGTCGCCGCCGCAGCCATCGACGAGATGCTGCGGCAGGTGGGACCCTACCGGATCGGAGACGACGGCTTGATGAAGTCCGGCGTCATTCTCCGCCACCTCGTCCTGCCCGGCCAACTCGAGAACACCAAGGCGGTCATCGACTATGTGTCCGCGCATTTTCCGCCGCACACGGTGCTTTTTTCCCTTATGAGCCAGTACACGCCGCAGCCCGGCGTGAGCGGGGCGCTCGCGCGGCGTCTGAACCACGCGGAGTACCGCGCGGCGGTGCGGTACATGACCGATTGCGGCATCACGGACGGCTTCTGTCAGGAGCTTTCCAGCGCAAAAGAGGAATACACACCGCTCTTTGATTTACAGGGGATCTAAGCGGACGGACAAACGACCGCGCAGCTGCAAGCGCGAGTTTTGATAACGCTCTGCAATATTTATTGAAAAAATTACAAGGAGGATCCGCCATGCCGCGCATCAGCAAGGAAAACTATTACCTCGACATTGCCGAAACGGTGCTCGAACGCGCGACCTGCCTGCGGCGGGTCTACGGCGCCATCATCGTCAAGAACGACGAGATCATTTCCACCGGCTACAACGGTGCGCCCCGCGGACGGAAAAACTGCGTCGACCTCGGCTTCTGCACACGCGAGGAGCTGCAGGTCCCGCGCGGTGAGCGCTACGAGCTCTGCCGCAGCGTCCACGCCGAGGCGAACGCCATCATCTCGGCATCCCGGCGCGACATGGTCGGCGGTGCCATCTATCTCGTGGGCCGTGACGCACGCACGCACGCGCTCCTCGGCGACGCGACGAGCTGCGCCATGTGCCGCCGCCAGATCATCAACGCAGGACTCGAAAAAGTCGTCATCCGCCGCACGGAGACGGAGTTTGAGGTCGTGCCCGTGCAACAGTGGATCGACGAGGACGATTCGCTTCCCGAAGCATAAGAAAAGAAGGTCTCTTTTCAAGAGGCCTTCTTTTTTCTGTTCCGGTTTCAGCGGCAGTATTTCTCGATGTAGGCGTTCTGGCACTTGACGATGATCTTCACGGCCTCGTCGCGGCTGAGCACGTCGCTCACCACGGTCTCCTTGCCCTCAAGGCTCTTATAGACGCGGAAGAAGTGCCGGATCTCGCTGGCGACGTGATCGGGCAGCTCGGAAATATCTTGATAGGTGTTGTAGGTCGGGTCCTGGAAGGGAATGGCAATGATCTTCTCGTCGAGCGAGCCGCCGTCCTCCATCGTGATGACGCCGATGGGGTAGCACTCAACGAGGCTCAGCGGACGGATGCACTCCGAGCAGAGCACCAGCACGTCCAGCGGGTCGCCGTCGTCCGCCCAGGTGCGGGGGATGAAGCCGTAGTTCGCCGGATAGTGGGTGGAGGTATAAAGGATACGGTCGAGGCGCAGGGCGCCGGTCTCCTTATCCATTTCGTATTTGTTCTTGCTGCCCTTTTCGATCTCGATGACGGCGAGGAAGTCCTCGGGGCGCACGCGGTGGGGCGCGACATCATGCCAAAGGTTCATAGACAGGCCCTTCTTTCTTTACAAAAATAATAGATATCTTCAATGAAAGATTATAATATGCCCGTGCCGCGATTGCAAGGGCGGGACGCACAAACTTTGTGTAAAATTCTCCGCGGTTTCCGAAAAATGCAGCAAAACGCCCATCGCGCCGGCACGACAAAATTTTCGCTTCATCTTGTCAGGGCGCGCGCTCCGTGCTATAATTTATCAGTTAAAGTATATCAACCGGGAGGATAACCCCTTGGAACGTGAAAAGGTATTGGTCAGCGCCGAGGAAACGGCGCGGCAGAAGGAATACATGGACAAGGTGCGCGCTCTGCACGAGCGGCGCACGACGAAGCCGCTGGCCTACGTCCACACCTACGGCTGTCAGCAGAACGTGGCAGACGGCGAGCGGCTGATGGGAATGCTGCGCGAGATGGGCTGTGACTTCACCGACGATACGAAGCGCGCCGACATCGTGCTGATGAACACCTGCGCCATCCGCGAGAACGCGGAGAAAACCGTTTACGGGATGCTCGGCCAGCTCACGCACACCAAGGCGGCGAATCCCGACCAGATCATCTGCCTGTGCGGGTGCATGGCGCAGCAGCCGCGCGTGGCGGAAAAGGTAAAAAGCAGCTACCGCCACGTCGATCTCGTGCTCGGCCCGCAGGCCGAGTGGCGCTTCCCCGAGCTTTTGTACCGCGCCTACACCGAGCGCGGCCGCGTCTTTTCCATCGACGATGAGCCGGGCCGCATCGCGGAGGATATCCCCGTCTACCGCGTCGGCGGCGTGAGCGCATGGGTGAGCATCATGTACGGCTGCAACAACTTCTGCTCGTACTGCATCGTGCCCTACGTCCGTGGCCGCGAGCGCAGCCGCGAGCCGGAGCAGATCGTGCGCGAGGTGCGCGAGCTGGTCGCGGCAGGTTATAAGGAGATCACGCTGCTCGGCCAGAACGTCAACAGCTACGGCAAGGATCTCGGCACAGGCTATGATTTTGCCGATCTCCTCGCGGAGATCGACCGGATCGACGGCGACTACTGGGTGCGCTTCATGTCCAGCCAGCCCAAGGACGCGACGCCCAAGCTCTTCGACACGATGGCGGCGAGCCGCCATGTGACGCATCAGCTGCACCTGCCCGTCCAGAGCGGCAACGACCGCGTGCTGCGCGCGATGAACCGCCCCTACACCCGTGCGGGCTACCTTGAGCTGATCCGCTATGCCCGCAGAGTCATGCCCGACCTTGTGCTCACGAGCGACATCATCATCGGCTTCCCCGGCGAGACCGAGGCGGAGGCGATGGACACCGTGAGCCTAATCGACGAGGTCCGCTTCGACGCGCTCTTCACGTTTATCTTCTCTCCCCGCCCGGGCACGCCCGCCGCGAAGCTGGACGATCCCACGCCGCGCGAGGAAAAGCAGAGGTGGTTTGACGCGCTCTGCAATGCCCAGAACGCCATCAGTGTGGCAAAGCACGCCGCCTACATCGGCAAGGCCGTGCGCGTGCTGGTCGAGGGCGAGAGCGATGACGCGGACTGGCCGCTCTCCGCGCGCACCGAGGGCAACCGCCTTGTGCGCATGAAGGGCGACAAGAGCCTTATCGGAACGTTCGCCACGGCAAAAATTTCGGACAGCAACACCTGGGCGCTCTACGGAGCCGCGGAGGAAGCGATATGAAGATCACCACCTTACTGGAAAACAAGACCACCTGCGATGCGCTCCGCTGCGAGCACGGGCTTTCGCTCTACATTGAAACGGAAAAGCACAAAATTCTCTTTGACTCCGGCGCGAGCGACGCTTTCTGGGAGAACGCCAGGGCGCTCGGCATCGACCTCGCACAGGTCGATATTGCCTTTCTCTCCCACGCACACAACGACCACTGCGGCGGTCTGCTGACCTTCCTGCGGGGCAACCGCACCGCAAAGGTCTATCTTCAGAAGGAAGCCTTCGGCGATTACTATGTGGTGACGCCGGCGAAATGCGCCTTCATCGGGCTCGATCCCAAGCTGCACGAGTACGCCGGCCGCTTCGTGATGACCGAGGGCGTGACGAAGCTCGACGACGAGCTGACGCTCTTCTCCGGCATCCGGACGCATGAGCTTCTGAGCGAGGCGAACGCCACGCTGCGCGAAAAGGTCGGCGGGAACTATCCCCGCGACACGTTCCGCCACGAGCAGGACCTGCTGGTGACGGAGCACGGCAAAACCGTCCTCTTTGCCGGCTGCGCCCACAACGGCATTGTCAACATCATCAACCGCGCGGAAGACATTCTGGGCCGCGCGCCGGACTATGTGTTCGCGGGCTTCCATCTCTACAATCCCTCGCTCGGTCAGAGCGAGCCGAGAGCCCTTGTGGACGCGGTGGGCGAGCGCCTGCGCGCGCGGAAGGCGACGCGCTACGTCACCGGCCACTGCACCGGCGACGACGCTTACGCCTGGCTGCGCGAAACGCTGGGCGACCGCCTCGCCTACATGGCGACCGGAACGACCTTTACGATCTGATTTTTTAGAAAGTGAGCAACGAACATGGCAGACCTCACGCCGATGATGCGCCAGTATCTTGAAATCAAGGAGCAGAATAAGGATTCCATCCTCTTTTTCCGTCTCGGCGACTTCTACGAGATGTTCAACGAGGACGCGAAGCTCGCCGCGCGCGAGCTGGATCTCGTTCTCACCACGCGCGACCGCGGCAAGTCCGCCGAGGACCAGACGCCGATGTGCGGCATCCCGTACCACTCGAGCGACGGCTACATCGCGCGGCTCATCGCCAAGGGCTATAAGGTCGCCATCTGCGAGCAGACCGAGGACCCGGCGCTCGCCAAGGGTCTCGTCAAGCGCGACATCATCCGCGTCGTCACCCCCGGCACGGTGATCGACAGCGCGTGTCTGGACGACCGGCGCGGCAACTTCCTGTGCGGCGTGTTCCTCGACGAGCAGAACGCGGGCGTCGCGTTCTGCGATATGTCCACAGGCCACACGCACGTCACTGCCTTTTCCGGCGCGGACCGCGCGGAGCATCTGTGCAATGAGCTTGCGCGCTTCTCGCCCGCCGAAGCGGTGCTGAGCGCGGGCGCGTATGCAGACGAGGAGCTGAAAACGCTGCTTGCCGACAGACTCTCCTGCCGCGTGGAGCGCGGCGACGCGCGCTTCGATCTCAAGAGCGCGGAAAAGGCCGTGCTCGCGCAGTATGGTGAGGACGCCTATGCCTCGCTTCCGCGCAACAACCCCGCCGCAGCGCTCGCGCTTGGGGGGCTTCTGAGCTATCTGCACGAAACGCAGAAGAGCGACCTATCCTACATCAACGATCTCGAATACTACGAGCAGGGCCGCTTCATGGAGCTGGACCTCTCCGCCCGCCGCAATCTGGAGCTGACGGAGACCATCCGCGGCAAGGAAAAGCGCGGGAGCCTGCTCTGGGTGCTCGACAAAACGAAAACCGCCATGGGCGCGCGATGCCTGCGGTCCTGGCTGGAGCGTCCCCTGCGTGAGGTCACGGCCATCACGCGCCGTTCGAATGCCGTCGGCGCGCTGGTGAACGACACAATGGCGCGTGAGGAGTTGGTGCTCGCCCTCTCCGGCATTAGCGACATGGAGCGGCTTATCGGCCGCATCGTCTACGGCACGGCGGGCGGGCGCGACCTCGTCTCGCTGCGTAATTCCATCGAACAGCTCACCGCCGTGCGCGCGCAGCTCGCGCACTTCACCGCCGGCCGGCTCGGCGAGCTTTCGCAGGAGCTCGACCCGCTCACGGACATCGCCGCGCGCATCGCCGAGACCATCGTAGACGATCCGCCGTTTTCCGTGCGCGAGGGCGGCTTCATCCGCAAGGGCTTCAACGCCGAGGTCGACCGCCTGCACGACATCCTCTCCGGCGGCAAGGGGCTGCTCGCCTCCATCGAGACGAAGGAAAAGGAGCGCACCGGCATCCGCACGCTGAAGATCGGCTACAACAAGGTCTTCGGCTACTACATCGAGGTCTCCAACTCCTTCAAGGATCAGGTGCCCGAGACCTACATCCGCAAGCAGACGCTCGTCAACGGCGAGCGCTACATCACGCAGGAGCTCAAGGACCTGGAGCAGGAGATCCTGACCGCGGGCGAGCGCGACAACGCGCTCGAATACGAGCTGTTCTCCGCCCTGCGCGACGAGATCTGCGCCAATGCCGAGCGCATCCAGAAGACCGCCGCCGCGGTCGCGGAGCTTGATACCCTCGCGTCGCTTGCCGTCGTCGCGGTCAAAAACAACTACTGCTGCCCGGTGGTGGACGATTCCGGCGCGATCGAGATCCACGACGGACGGCACCCGGTCGTCGAGCGCGTGCTGAAGGATTCCCTCTTTGTGCCGAACGACACCTACATGGGCGAAAAGGAAAACCGCGTCGCCATCATTACGGGCCCCAATATGGCGGGTAAATCCACCTATATGCGTCAGGTCGCGCTCATCACGCTCATGGCACAGATTGGCTCGTTCGTTCCCGCCCGCGCCGCCCGCATCGGCGTGGTGGACCGCATCTTCACCCGCATCGGCGCGAGCGACGACCTGGCCGGCGGCCAGTCCACCTTCATGGTTGAAATGAGCGAGGTCGCGGAAATTCTGCAGCAGGCGACGGCGCACTCGCTGCTGATCTTAGACGAGATCGGCCGCGGCACCTCGACCTTCGATGGCATGAGCATCGCCCGCGCGGTGCTCGAGTTCTGCGCCGACCGCAAAAGGCTCGGCGCGAAAACGCTCTTCGCCACCCACTATCACGAGCTCACCGAGCTGGAGGGCACGCTCGCGGGCGTGAAAAACTACAACATCGCCATCAAAAAGCGCGGGGAGGACCTTGTGTTCCTCCGCAAGATCATTCCCGGCGGGGCAGACCGCAGCTACGGCATCGAGGTCGCCAAGCTGGCGGGACTGCCGAAGGAGGTCGTCTCCCGCGCGAAGAAAATACTGGAGGAGCTGGAAGCCGGCGGCAGCTACATCCCGCCGCGCGAGGAGCGCGAGCAGGTGAGTCTGGACGCCATCGGCGAAGCCGAGGTGCTCGACGCGCTGCGCCGCGCCCAGCCGGACACCATGTCGCCCATCGAGGCCATGCAGCTGCTCTACGACTTGAAAAAGAAGCTTCCGAGCTAATCCCGAAACAGAAAGAAAGGGCCCATCCACATGGCAAAAAAAGCCGCTGCCTCCCACATGAACCAGACCGAGCGCGTCGCGGGGACGATCTTTTTTATCGTTTACCTGCTCGTGCTGCCGCTGCTGGCCAACAATCTCTTTGGCATCGTCGAGGTCCTGCTCGACACGAAGATCAGCGATTCGCTGGCGAACATCATCTACTATTATGTGCTCTTCGCCGTCGTGCTGCTGCTTTTCCACTCGTTCCTCGCACACACGACGAGCCGCTTTCTCGGCGGCGTGAGCCGCGCGATGACGACATTCTGCATGGGCCTTCTGGTCTTTTACGGCGCGAACGAGCTTTTTTACCGCGTGGCAAACGTGCTCTTCAACAGCCGCACCAACCTCAACGACATGACCATCGCCGCGTCCATCAACGCCGCGCCGCGCCTGACGGCGCTCATCATCGTCTTTCTCGCCCCCTTTGTGGAGGAGGTTCTTTTCCGCGGCCTCGTGTTCGGCTGCCTAAAGGAAAAGAGCCGCGTCGCCGCCTATGTTGTCTCCTGCGTGCTCTTCGCGTTCATGCATGTGTGGACCTTCGCTCTCTCCTCGTGGGACTGGAGCTATCTCATCCTCATGCTGCAATACCTTGTGCCCGGTCTCGTTTTCGCGTGGGCGTTCGACCACTCCGGCACGCTCTGGACATCCATCCTGCTCCACGCGACCGTCAACGCGCTGGCTCTCTGGGCCATCGTCGGATAAGGAGAATACCATGCCGCACATCGAACAGCTATCCCCCCATATCGCCAATCTCATTGCCGCCGGCGAGGTCGTCGAGCGTCCCGCGAGCGTCGTCAAGGAGCTTTTGGAAAACGCCATCGACGCGGGCGCGAGAAACGTCACCGTCGAGCTGCAAAACGGCGGGCTGACCTATCTGCGCGTCACGGACGACGGCTGCGGCATCGCGCCTGACGAGCTGCCCACCGCCTTTCTGCGCCACGCGACGAGCAAGCTCCACACCGCCGCCGACCTGGCCGCCATCGGCACGCTCGGCTTCCGCGGCGAAGCGCTCGCCGCCATCGCGTCCGTTTCCCACCTTGATATCTTCTCGCGCCAAACGGGCGCCGCGAGCGGCGCGACGCTGCATCTCGACGGCGGCAAGCCGCTCTCCGTCGAGCCCGCGGGCTGTCCCGAGGGCACGAGCATCATTGTACGCGACCTTTTCTACAACACGCCCGCGCGGCTGAAGTTCATGAAGCAGGACCGCGCCGAGGCGACCGCCATCGCGGGCCTTGCCGCGCACATCGCGCTCTCGCACCCCGATATCTCCTTCCGTCTCATCAAGGACGGCAGGGAGGAGCTGCACACCCCCGGCGACGGCAAGCCCATCAGCGCAGTCTACGCCGCGCTGGGCCGCGATTTCGCCCTCGCGCTGGTCGAGGTCTGCGGGCGCGACGGTCAGCTCGCCGTTGACGGCTTCGTGACAAAGCCCCTCGCGGGCCGCGGCACGCGCGGGATGCAGACCTTCTTTGTCAACGGCCGCTTCATCAAGTCCCAGCTTCTCACCGCCGCGGTGGAGGAAGCCTACGCAAACCGCCTGATGAAGGGTAAATTCCCCGGCTGCGTGCTGAACGTCACGCTGCCGGCGGACATGGTGGATGTGAACGTCCACCCCGCCAAGACGGTCGTAAAATTTCTCAACGAAAAGCAGGTCTTCGACCTTGTGTACCACGCCGCATCCGACGCGCTCGACCGCGACGGTGCGCCCGAGCCGCTGCACACATCGCCGAAGCCGGCCGCGCAGGCTCCCAAGCCGCAGGAATTCTACCGCAGCATAACGGCGCAGGAGTGGCGCGCGCAGAACGAGGTCAAAAGGCCGGAGCCGCCCAAAAAGGACGCGCCGTTCATCGCCGTCACGTCCGCCTCGAGCGAGTTGGGCGGGCGCGTGAGCGTCAGCGACTTCGTCCGCCGCACACCGGCTCCCCCGGCGAAAAAGCCGGAGGACGGGCACATCCTTCCGAAGATGGTCGAGGCCGCTTTCATGCCGCGCGATGAAGCGGCAAAGCCGGAAGCGCCCGCCGCACCGCACGCCGAAGCGCCCGCCGCGCCCGTTTTCGCCGCGCAGACCACGCTCGAGACCGCACCCGCCGAGCCGGAGCAGACCATGCTCGAGCCGGAGCCGGTCATACCGTGGCGCATCGCGGGCGAGGTGCTCGACACCTACATCGTCTGCGAGGACGCGGAGAAAAACGTCTGGCTGATCGACAAGCACGCCGCGCACGAGCGCGTGAATTTCGACCGCTTCAAGGCGAACCTTGAGCCCATCATGTCGCAGGAGCTGCTGGCTCCCGTGGTCGCGCAGTTCGCTGCGGCGGAGTACACCGCGCTCGTCGGGCAGTTTGCGCTGCTGCGCGAGTTCGGCTTCGCCTGCGAGGAGTTCGGCGACGGCGCGATTTTGATCCGCGCCCTGCCCGCCGACATTCCCGCCGAGGACGCCGCGGCAAGTCTTGAGGACCTTGCAGGCCGCCTCGTCGAGACGCACCACGCCGACCCCGAGAGCGCCCGCGACGCGCTGCTGCACACCATGGCCTGCAAGGCCGCCATCAAGGGCGGCTGGAAGAGCGACGAGCGCGAGCTTCGCGTGCTGGTGGATAAGGTGCAGTCGGGCGAGGTCCGATTCTGCCCGCACGGGCGGCCCGTAGCCGTTAAGCTCACCAAATACGAGCTGGAAAAAATGTTCAAACGCGCTTGAGCGCGGAAAGGAGACGCCATGCCGCCCAAGGTAGTTTGCATCGTCGGCCCGACCGGCTGCGGAAAGACCGGACTCGGCGTCGCGCTGGCCGAAAGGTTCGGCGGCGAGGTCGTCTCCTGCGATTCCATGCAGCTCTACCGCGGCATGATCATCGGCACCGCCGCGCCGACGCAGGCGGAGACGCGGGGCGTGCCGCACCACATGGTCGGCGTGATCGACCCGCGCGAGGATTACTCCGTGGCGCGCTACGCCGCAGACGCGGCCGAATGTGTGGACGGTATCCTCGCACGCGGAAGGCTGCCCATCCTCGTCGGCGGCACGGGGCTGTACCTCGACGCGCTCCTGCGCGGACACGGTTACGCTCCCGGCACGACCGGCGGAGAGACGCGCAGGCTTCTGGAGCGGCGCTGGAACGACGAGGGCGGCGAGGCCCTCTTCGCCGAGCTGCGCTCCATTGATCCGGAAAGCGCCGCCGCGCTGCACCCGAATGATAAAAAGCGCGTCATCCGCGCGCTTGAGGTCTACCGCGAGACGGGGAAGACCATGTCGCAGCACAATACCGACACCCGGCTCGTCCCGCCGCGCTACGAGCCCGTCTACCTCGGTCTTGCCTACGCCGACCGCGAGGAGATGAAGCGCGTCATCGACCTGCGCGTAGACCAAATGGTCGCGCAGGGTCTGTTCGACGAGGTGCGCGCTCTGGTCGAGAGCGGCGTGCCGCGCACGGCGACGGCGATGCAGGCCATTGGCTATAAGGAGTGTCTGGGCTGTTTCGCGGGCGAATGCACGCAGGACGAGGCCGTCGCCGAGATCAAGCTCCGTTCGCGGCAGTACGCCAAGCGCCAGCTCACCTGGCTGCGGCGGAACAGGGACATTCACTGGTTCTATCGGAAAAATTCCCGCGATCTTCCCGCCGCTTTACAATTTTCGACAGAAATTCTCACAAACCTTAGCGTATCCTAATTTTATACGGACGGCACACATAAAACCGCCGCCCGAATAAAAAGAAAGGGTACATCCAACATGAAAAAGACAGCCAACCTTCAAGACATTTTCCTCACCAAGGCCCGCAAGCAGGGCGTGCCGCTGACTGTGTTCCTCGTCAACGGCTTCCAGATGCGCGGCAGCGTGACCGGCTTCGACAGCTTCACCGTCGTTCTTTTGAGCGAGGGGCGGCAGCAGATGATCTACAAGCACGCGATCTCGACCATCGCGCCGCTGAGCCCCATCGACCTGCATGAGGTGGACGAAACCGGGGAGGAATGACTTGAGCCTTCCGAGGTGCCTATGAAATCCCGCTCCCTATCGACAAAACTGATCTTTGTTTTCCTGTTTCTCGCTGTAGCAGCCTACTTCAGCGTGCAAGCCTACCGCTACTTTGTCGACCCGCAGACCACCACACTCGTCTACGCCTACTCCAGTGAGGACGCCATTGCCGCGACCGGCTATTTCGCGCGCGACGAGCAGGTAATCGCGTGCAGCGAAACGCTTCTGGAGCTTGAACGCGCTGAGGGTGAACGCGTGAACGCGGGCGGTACGCTCGCAACGGTCTACCGCAGCGAGAGCGCGCTGAACGACCATCGCCAGCTCCGCGCGCTCCGGTCCCGGCTCGAGCAGCTGCGCTACGCGCGCGAGGCGTCCCGCGACGCCGAGACCGCGCTCAAGCTCGACGGCGACATCCGCGAGGATCTCTTCGCGCTGCGCGCGGCCCTTGCCGCCGAAAGCTGGACAAGCGTCGAGTCCACCGGCGAGGAGCTGCGCACGACAGTCCTCAAGCGCGAATACGCCTACGCGGGCACGGACGATCTGGATGCGCGCATCGACGCGCTCCGATCCGAGATCAGCGCGCTCTCCGGCCGTCTGGAGGGCGGCACGCAGACCATCCGCGCACCGTTTGCCGGCACCTACAGCGCCGTTGCCGACGGCTACGAGACCGTTCTGACCCCTGCGGCGCTGGAGAATATGACCGTCGCGCAGTACGACGCCATCGCCCCGGAGGCGGCAAGCTCGACCGTGGGCCGGCTGATCGCCGGCGAGGAGTGGCGCTTCGTCACCGTGCTGAGCGCCGCAGACGCCGCGCAGCTGCAAAAGGGACAGGCTCTAAGCCTGCGCGCCGCGACCGGCGTGGACTTCGATCTTGACGTCACCGTCGAGCGCATTGGACGTGAGGAGAACGGCCGCGTGATCGTCGTCCTGCGCGGCGGCAGCCATCTGGCCTACGTCACGCTCCTGCGCGCGCAGAACGTTGAGCTGATCCTCGCGCGCTACGAGGGGCTGCGCATCCCCAAAAATGCCCTCCGCGTGGACGCGGACGGCAGCAGCGGCGTTTACTGCCTTGTGGGGCTTCGCGCCTACCGCAAGCCGGTGGAGGTCCTCTGGCAGGGCGAGGATTACTGTCTCGTCCGGCCCGTCGGCATCGAAACGACCAGTGAAAGCCTGCGCCAGCTCTACACGCTGCGCGCCGGCGACGAGGCGATCGTCTCGGCAAACGATCTATACGATGGAAAGGTGGTCGAATGAACATGAGCATTCGGGAAAACATTCAGCAGGTACGGGAAAACATCGCCGCCGCGGCGCTCTCCGCCGGGCGCAGGCCCGAGGACATCACGCTTGTCGGCGCGAGCAAGATGAACGACGCTGCGGCCTGCCACGAGGCCATCGCTGCGGGCATCGACGCGCTCGGCGAGAACCGCGTGCAGGAGATGACGCAGAAGCTCGCGGAGAACGCCTACGACGGCGCGCCTCTGCACTTCATCGGCCATCTCCAGCGCAACAAGGTAAAGCAGGTCGTCGGCAAGGTCGCGCTCATCGAATCCGTCGGCTCCTATGAGCTGCTTGAGGACATCGACCGGCAGGCGGAAAAGCTCGGTATCGTCCAGCCCATTCTCCTTGAGGTTAACGTCGGCGGGGAGGAGGCCAAGAGCGGCTTTGCCGTCTCCGAGATCCGTGCCGCCGCCGAAAGAGCCAAGGGTCTCTCCCACGTTGTGCTGCGCGGGCTGATGACCATTCCGCCGGTCGCCGAGGGAGAGCACGGGAGCGTGCCCTACTTTGAAAAAGTTCATGCGCTTTATGTTGACATCAACGCGAGTTTGTATGATAATAATCTCGATATATTATCTATGGGCATGAGCGGCGATTATGAGGACGCCGTCCGCTGCGGCGCGACGATGGTGCGCGTCGGCACGGCGATCTTCGGCGCGCGCTGCTATACGCTTTGATACAGGGAGGTTTTTTCCATGGGACTCATTGACGATCTGAAGAAATGGGCGCATCCCTACGAGGATGAGGACGAAGAATATGAGGACGATTTTCCCGATCTCGGCTCCCGCGATACGGGTGCCTTTGCCGACGAGCGGCCCAGCCGCCGCGAGCGCGACCGCGACGAGGATCGCCGCAACAAGGTCGTCAACATCCACGCGACGACGCAGCTCAAGGTCGTGCTCGTCAAGCCCGAGCGCTTTGAGAATGCCAGCGAGATCGCCGACCATCTGAAGGAAAAGCGCACGGTGGTCATCAACCTCGAATCCACGAACAAGGACATTGCCCGCCGCCTCATCGACTTCCTCTCCGGCGTCGCCTACGCGGGCGAGGGCAAGATCAAGAAGGTCGCGGCCAACACCTACATCATCACGCCCTACCACGTCGATATCATGGGCGACCTGATCGACGAGCTGGAAAACAACGGACTGTACTTATAAGAGACGGAGGGCTGCACGATGCTGACACCGCAGGAGGTTTCCAACCACGCATTCGCCAAGGCCGTCATGGGCGGCTACAACATGGCCATGGTCGATGAGTTCCTTGACGAGCTGACCGACGACTATACCTCGCTTTATAAGGAAAACACCGCGCTCAAGGCGAAGATGAAGGTGCTCGTGGACAAGGTCGAGGAATACCGCTCGACCGAGGACGCCATGCGCGCCGCGCTGCTGACCGCGCAGAAGATGGCCAACAGCATGGTCGCCGAGGCGGAGGAGAAAAAGAAGTCCCTGCTCGAAAACGCCGAGAGCGAGGCCAACCGCAAGATCGGCGCGTTGCGCGACGAGGTCGCGCAGGAGGAGCGTCGTCTGACCGCTGCCAAGGCCGAGACCGCGGACTTCCTCGCCCGCGTGCGCGAGCTTTACGAGCGTGAAATGAAGCTCCTCGAGGAGCTTCCCGAGGCGGACCTCGCCCCCGCGGCTCCGCTGGAGCTTGCCAAGCCTGCCGCCGACGTCAGCGAGATCGAAAAGAGCATCATGGATTCCTTCAAGCTCCCCGACCTCACAAAGACGGCGGAGGTCGAGCCGGAGGCTGAGGAAGCGCCCGAGGAGCCGGAGGAGAGTCCGGAGGAGGGCAATCCCTTCCTCGATTCCGCGACCCGCGCCATCAAGCTCAGCGACCTCAAGTTCGGCCGCAACTACCACGGCGAAGAATAAAACGCACTTCAAAAGAGCGGCTCTCCGAGCCGCTTTTTTCACAGGAGGACACCATGACCAAACGCCCCATCGTCGCGTTCCTTTACGACTTCGATAAGACCCTCTGCACCACCGATATGGAGGATTACGCTTTTATTCCCTCCCTCGGCTACACGCCCTCGGAATTCTGGGCCAAGGCCAACGGCTTCGGCTATGAGAACAAAATGGACGGCCTGCTCGCCTATATGTACACCATGATCCGCGAGTGCGCCGCACAGGGCATCCGTCTTGACCGCGATTATCTGGTCCGCTCGGGCGAGGCCATCGAGCTGTTTCCCGGCGTGCGCGAATGGTTCGCGCGCATCACCGCCTACGGCGCGGATCTTGGCGTGGACGTGGAGCACTACGTCATCTCCTCCGGTCTGCGCGAGATCATCGAGGGCAGCGGCATCGCCCACGAGTTCAAGCAGATCTACGCCTGCGAGTTCTATTACGACGAAAGCGGCCTCGCCGCCTGGCCGAAGCTGGACGTCAACTTCACGAACAAGACGCAGTTCGTCTACCGCATCAACAAGGGCATTCTCGACATTGCCCGCGACAAGGAGCTCAACGACTCCATGCCCGACGACTCCAAGCGCGTGCCGTTCACCAACATGGTCTACGTCGGCGACGGCCTTTCGGACGTGCCCTGCATGAAGATGATGCGCGCCTACGGCGGACAGGCTGTCGCGGTCTATCAGAAAAGCAACCGTGCGGGCGTGGAAAAGCTCTTGCAGGACGGGCGCGTGGACTTCATTTTCCCAGCCGACTACCGCGAGGGGACGGAGTTTGACAAAACGGTGCACAACATCCTGCGCAAAATGGCTGTTTCCGACGCGCTGAGTGAGAAGAACGCCGAGCAGCTGCGCGCCATCGGACAGGGCGACGACCCCGATCAGGTCATGCTATTCTAAAGGAGAACGCTATGGACGAAATGAACACCGTCGGCACGCTCTACATCGTGGCGACGCCCATCGGCAACGCGCGCGACATGACCGAGCGCGGCCGCCAGATCCTGGAGACGGCGGACATCATCGCGGCGGAGGACACCCGCCGCTCCGTCGTGCTGCTCAACAAGCTCGGCATCCGCGGCAACCAGCTCTCCGCCAACCACAAGTTCAATGAATACGGCAAGGCCAAGTGGTTTATTGAGCAGCTCCAGCAGGGCAAGAGCATCGCTGTCATCACCGACGCGGGCACGCCCTGCATCTCCGACCCCGGCAATGAGCTGATCCGCGCCGCCATCGACGCGGGCATCCGCGTGGTCGGCGTGCCCGGCTGCTGCGCCGCGGTCACGGCGCTGTCCATCTCGGGCTTTGACCTTTCGACCTTCTTCTTTTTCGGCTTCTTCCCGCGGGAGGCCGCCGACCGCCGCCGTGCGCTCGCCATGATGCGCCGCGGCGACACGCGCACCTACTGCTTTTACGAAAGCCCCAAGCGCATCATGGACGCGGTGGAGTTCTTTATCTCGGAGCACGCCGGCGTGCGGCTGTGCCTGTGCAACGACATGACAAAGCTCCACGAGATGACCTTCCGCGGCACGCCCGCCGAGGTGCGCGATCAGCTCCTCGCCAAGGGCAGCTACGATAAGGGCGAATACGTCCTGCTCTGCGAGGTGGAGGAGGATTATCTCATCACTGAGGTCGAGCACGTCTCCTCGCCCGAGGCGCTGCTTGTGGACTGCATGGTGCAGCATGACTGCACCGCCAAGGACGCCATCAAGCTCCTTTTGAAGGACGACAACAACACCTACAGCAAAAACGAGCTCTACGCCGCGCACCTTGCCCTAAAAGAGAGGTTCGGCGCATGAGCATCGTGTTGGACGACCTCACCGCGCGGCTCGACACGCTCGCCAAGGCCGTGCTTTCGCAGCCGCTCGTGCGCATCGGCTGCTCCAAGGTGACCATCCGCCCGCTGTCGCTGCGCGGCAAGGCGTTCTTTCAGCTCGAGTACCAGCAGGGGCAGAAGGTCACGCACCGCAACGTGACGAAGGGCGAGCTGCCCGGGCTGTTCGCGCAGGAGCTGGACGGTCTCTATCTTCAGGCCGTGCTCTGCACCGAAACAGAGACGCGCCAGTACATCCGCAAGGCGAACGGCAGCTACAAATGCACCGCAAAGGGCGAGGCACAGCGTACCGCCGCGCCGAAAGCGCATGACCGCCGAAAGGAATATATCCTTGCCGAGGGTGAGAATATCCCCGCGCTCGTCGACCTCGGCGTGTTCACGTCGGACCTCCGCATCGTCAAGGCAAAGTACGATAAGTACAAGCAGATCAACCGCTTCATTGAACTGGTGGACGACGCCTTCCGCGCCTCGGAGCAGTCGGAGATCACCATCCTTGACTTCGGCTGCGGCAAATCGTACCTCACGTTCATCCTCTACTACTATTTCACCGTCAAGCGCGGCGTGAAGGCGACCATCCTCGGCTACGACCTCAAGGAGGATGTGGTGGAGCATTGCAACGCCATCGCGCAAAAGTACGGCTACGACGGCCTGCGCTTCGTCGTGAGCGACGTCACGCGCGATACGCTCGCCGATACCCACGTCGATATGGTCGTCACGCTCCACGCCTGCGACACCGCCACGGACTATGCCCTCTGGTACGCCGTTGAAAAGGGCGTGAAACACATCTTTTCCGTTCCCTGCTGCCAGCACGAGGTCAACGCCACCATCCACAAGGGCGGCGATTTCGACGTGCTGCTGCGCCACGGCCTTTTGCAGGAGCGCTTCTCTGCCCTGCTGACCGATTCCATCCGCGCCGCCGTGCTCGAGGACATGGGCTACACGGTGGACGTGATCGAATTCATCGACTTCGCCCACTCGCCGAAAAATCTGATGCTCCGCTGCCGCCGCACAGGCCGCCGCGGCACCAAAAAGCTCGCCGAGTCCCGCCGCCTCCGCGACCAATACCACTTCGAGCAGACCCTCCTCTCACTCGTAGAAAACGACAGAAAATAAGCCTCGCAGAGTTTCGTGCCGCGCACGGCACGAAAAAATCTTAATCGTTTAATTCCGACGTTACCGTCGCGGCGAATACGATTTTCACGCCAAACAGGCGTGAAAATCGTGCCGCTTCCTCGAAAGCGCTTCGCTTCATCCGCCACAGGCGGCGCTTCGCCGATTTCCATGTGCGTGCCAAAAAACTCTCTGCGCGGAGCGAACGTGCGCGCCTCCGGCGCGTGCGCTGAGCGCAGCGCAATCCTCACTCAAAAAGGACGCTCTCGCGAGAGCGTCC
>DJRC01000094.1:0-8639 GCA_002437735.1 Oscillospiraceae bacterium UBA6370
GATCGCTTTGATAAGTCCCATACGATAAAGCTCCCTTCTGTTTCTTTCAGCCGGTCTTGCTTGTATTTGCTTGTGATGCACCCAGTTTATCAGAAAATAGACAAAAACGCAATGACCTTTTGCGCTTTCCTGTACGCTTTCGTCATCCGGCATCGCAAAAGAAAGCTATATTTTTTGAATGTTGTTCAAAATGTCATATTGCATTTTTCTCGCAGCGTGCTATAATTTGAGAACTGTTCAGGAAAGGAGCAACCCCTATGGCACGAAAGCAGATGATCGAGGGCGGCACGAAGAACCGCATCCGCGAGGTCGGAGGACGACAGATCTTTGAGCACGGCTACGACGGCACGAGCGTGCGCGGCATTATGCTGGAGGTCGGCGGCGAGGTCGGCTTGTTCTACTATTACTACAAGACCAAGGACGAGCTGTTCACCGATGTGCTCGACCACTTCTTCGAGCCCTATCGGAAGGACTTTGAGGCGCTTGCCGCCGAGGCGAAGGAGAAGCCCTATCAGGCGCTGCTGCGCTTTTTCAGCTACATCAAGCGCGAGGTGCGCGCCTTCCGCGCGAGGTACGAGGGCAATATGCACCGCACGGTCCGCTGGGCCATCCGCGAGCAGACGCTCACGGTCATTGAGCCGTATATCGAGGACATCATCCGCACGCTTATGGCCTGTGGCGCGAAGCCGACGATGGACCCGCACACCATGGCGATTTTCCTCGCGCACGGCCTGGGGAGCTGCATCCTGCACGAGGACGCCGACTGGGTCGACGAGGCGACGGACGAGATCCGCCGCACGGTCAACCTCATCATGGGACTCAGCGAGGAGGAGTCCCGCAAAATGTTTGAAAACGCGGACGGGAAAGCAAATGCTCCCGCCGCGATGGAAGGAGAAAAGAAAAATGAAATGTAAGAAGCTTGTATCCCTGTGCCTTTGCCTGCTGCTGGCGCTGGCGCTCGCCGTGCCGGCCTGCGCCGCGTTCGAGGACGTTTTTGCCGACGGCTCCGCCGACGGTACGCGCGACGGCTCGCTGTTTCTCTCGGGAGAGAGCGTGCGGAGCGACGCCGCGGTGAACGGCGTGCTGCTCGCTGCGGGCAGGACGGTCGGCGTGAACGGCGCGGGCGCGTATGTCATGGCGGCGGGCTATGAGGTGACGCTCGGCGGCACGGCGGAGAACGACGCGTTCCTCGCGGGCTATAGCATCGGCGTGAACGGAACGGCGCAGCGCGACGTGTTCGCTGCGGGCCAGAGCATCACCGTGGACGGCACGGTGGGGCGCGACCTCTACGCCGCCGCCAACACCGTCACCATCACCGGCTCCGTCGGCGGCGACGTGTACATCAGCGCCGAGAACGTCGTCATCGGCGACGGCGCCAAGATCGGCGGGCGGCTGCACTGCAATGCAAGCGCCCTGCGCTCCGTGCCCGACGGCATCGCGGACAGCGCCGAGCTTTACGACGAGCCGGAAAGCGGCGACGCGGATGTGAGCATTACGGTCCCCGACGACGAGCCGGGCGTCGGCAGCATCGTGCTGCGTAAGGCGCTGAGCTTCGCGGGTATGCTGCTGCTTGCCTTTGTTCTGCTGTGGCTCACACCACTGTGGGAGACGGTGGATCGGAAGTATTACGGCGCGCCGTTCGGCAAGTATGCCAAGGCGTTCGGCATCGGCTTCGCCGTGCTCGCGGGCGTGCCGCTCGCGGCGGTCCTGCTGTTCATCTCGAATGTCGGCGTGCGCCTTGCGCTGCTCGTGCTGTTCCTGTATGCCGCGGCGCTCATTGCTTCCCCGGTGTTCCTCGGCTTTTTCCTTAGCGCGATGCTCTGGCGCGGGGCGATGAAGAAGGCTCCCTGCTACTATGCGGAGCTGGCCATCGGCGTCCTCGTCTGGCGCGTCGCGGCCAGCGTGCCTGGCCTGTCCTTCGCGGTGGGTCTCGTCTCCGTGCCGCTCGGTCTCGGCGTTGTGACGCTCCTGCTCGGCAAGGGCGCGGCGAAGCCGTCGCCCAAGGCGGAGACGGCTTGCGAGGAAAGCGCGGCGTCCGACTCCGTGGCGCTGCCGGAGGACAGCGCGGAGCAATAAAGCCCATATTGCGCAGCGAAAAGAGACCGCTCCGGCGGCCTCTTTTTGATAGGAACATAATTTTTTATTATGTCTACTTGCAATGCGGCGGCGATTCCTGTAGAATGGTGTCGGAAACTTTTCTGACCTCGGAGGCTGCCATGAAGAAACGAATCTTATTTTTGAGCTGTTTGCTCGCGCTCGTGCTGAGCACCGCCGCGCTCGCCGCGGACTACACCGACGTTCCCGCCGACTCGTGGGCGAGGGAGAGCATCGACAAGGCTGCGGAGTACAGTCTGATGAACGGCGTGGGGGAGGGGCGCTTCGGTTACGGCGATACCATTTCGCGCGAGCAGTTTATCACCATTCTGGTGCGGATGTTCGGCTGGGAGAGCGTGAGCGGCGAGGACGCCGCCATCGACATCGCGGGTTCGTGGGCGCGGGAGTTTGTCAACACCGCCGCCGCCAACGGCGTCATTGACGCGGGAGGCAAATTCCGCCCGAGGGACGCCATCACGCGCCGCGAAATGGCAGTGATGCTCGTGCGCGCGCTCGGTCTCGGCGAGCTTGCCAGGGCGGACGCGGACGCGGCGCTGCCCTTCACCGACGTGACCGCCCAGCGCGGCTACATCGCCATCGCCTACGAGATCGGCATGACCACCGGCGCGACCGAGACGACCTTCGAGCCGGACGGCACCGCCGCGCGCGAACAGGCGGCGGCCATGCTCGTGCGCGTCTACGAAAAGTACCACGCGCCGACGACGTGGAAGCACGCCTTCTACGCGCTCTCGTCCTACTCGCAGCTCGAGCAGGCCAAGCAGTTCGACGCCGTCAGCTTCGGCTGGAGCCACATGACCTACTCCGCCGAGGAGGGCGCGAAGCTCTCGACCGTGAACGACGACAGCTCCGGCTTTTATATCCCCGCCGGCTATGCCGACGTGGTCCCCGCGCTGCGCGAGGCGGGCGTGGAGCTCAAGCTCAACGTGTTCATGTCCGGCAGCAGCCTGCGCGCCATGCTCAACGACGGACGTGCGCCGATGGCCGCGGTCGCGGAGATCCTAACGGAACTCGAGCGCGTGTACCCCGACCTCGGCTACAATCCCTACAGCGGCGTGACCATCGACTTCGAGGGTCTGCGCGCCGCGGACAAGGAGAGTTTCAATGCCTTTATGACGGAGCTTTCCGCCACGCTGCACGCCGAGGGCAAGACGCTCTACGCCGCCGTCATGCCCGCCGTCTACGACGATGCCTACTTCGACGGCTACGATTTCAAGACGCTCGGCACGCTCTGCGACCGCGTGATCCTCATGGCGCACGACTACGCGGCGGGCGATCTGACCGGTTTCCTCGGCTCGCGCTACTACCGCAACCATCCCTGCGCGCCGCTCTACAAGGTCTACTACGCCGTGCGCACCGCGGCGCGTGAGATGGACGATCCCGCGAAGCTGACGCTTGCCGTCAGCATGGACGCCCGTGCGTGGCAGACGGACGCGGACGGTCTGCTGACTGCGGTTCGCTCCACGCACCCGCTGCAGGCCACGGTTTACAAGCGCCTGTGCCAGAGCGATACCGTGATGGGTTGGTCCGACACCGCCCGCAGTCCGTGGTGTACCTACACCACCGAGAGCGGACAGCATATCTTCCTCTGGTACGAGGACGCGCGCAGCACCACCGAGAAGCTCTCCTGCGCCAAGCTCGTGGGCGTGACCTCGGTCTCCGTCTGGCGGCTCGGCCTCATTCCCGATTACGCGGACGAGGGCCTGCACTACGATGTGATGAGCGTTCTGTAAGCGAAAAAAGCGCAAAAAAAAGAAGAGCTGCTTTCGCAGCTCTTCTTTTTGGTTTTCAAAGCGGTTCGGCTTAGAAAATGCCCTGAGCCATCATGGCGTCGGCGACCTTCTGGAAGCCGGCGATGTTGGCGCCAGCGACCAGGTTGTAGCCCAGGCCGTAACGCTCGGCAGCCTCAACGGAAGCATCATAAATGTTCTTCATGATGGCTTCCATCTTGGCGTCGACTTCCTCAGCGGTCCAGTAGATGCGCTGAGCGTTCTGAGCCATTTCGAGCTCGGAGACGGAAACGCCGCAGGCGTTGACAGCCTTGGAAGGAGCGACGGTGAGGTGCTTCTGGCTCATCAAGAAGGCCAGAGCATCGTTGGTGGTGGGCATGTTGCCGACTTCGATGTAGTAAGGAACACCGGACTCAGCGATCTTCTTGGCCCACTCCATGTTGACATCGTTCTGGGTAGCGGCGGGCATGTAAACGTCAACGTCCTTGACGCCCCAGCACTTCTGACCCTCGACGAACTCAACGCCGAACTTATCGGCATAGGGCTTGCAGTGCATAGGATCCTTGGCGCGCATCTCGAGGATGTAGTTGAGCTTCTCTTCGCCGCAGACGCCGTCGGGATCGTGGATGTAGCCATCGGGGCCGGCGAAATAGGTGACCTTGCCGCCGAGCTCGTCGATCTTCTTCATGATGCCCCAGCCAACATTGCCGTAGCCGGACATAGCGACGCGCAGGCCCTCGATGCCCTTGCCGTCGTGCTTGAGGACTTCGCGCAGATAATAGACAGCGCCGAAGCCGGTCGCCTCGGGACGGAGGATGGAGCCGCCGGTGCAGACAGCCTTGCCGGACATAGCGCCGAACTCGGCAGCGCCGACGATGCGGCGATACTGACCGTACAGATAACCGACCTCGCGGCCGCCGACACCAACGTCACCGGCGGGGCAGTCGATATCCTGACCGATGTGACGATGGAACTCGGTCATGAAGGCCTGGCAGAAGCGCATGACTTCGCCGTCGCTGCGGCCGATGGGGGAGAAGTCGGAACCGCCCTTGGCGCCGCCGATGGGCAGGCAGGTCAGAGCATCTTTGAAGGTCTGCTCAAAGCCGAGGAACTTGATGATGGAGAGGTTGACGTTGGAAGCAAAGCGGAGGCCGCCCTTGTAGGGGCCAAGCGCCGCGTTGTACTGAACGCGGTAGCCGCGGTTGACGTGATACTTGAGCTGATCGTCCATCCAAACGACGCGGAACTCGATGGTGCGCTCGGGCTCGACCATACGCTCGAGCAGGCAGGCAGCCTCATACTCGGGGTGGGCATCGATGACGGGTTCGAGAGAGGTCAAGACCTCTTCGACGGTCTGCAGAAATTCGGGCTCATTCGCGTTCTTGGCTCTGGTCTCGTCCAGAACTCTCTGGATATAAGCATTCATGATAATAGCCTCCTCTAAATTTACTCGTTAAGAGCATTTCGATGGTGCTTCCATCTCGTCTGTTAGACTATCACAAAACAGGCGGTTTCTCAAGGGGGTACGTCCAAAATCGGAGCGTCCGGCTGTGAGAAATTTTTCCTTCCTTTTTGTGCAAAGCGCAGAAACGGAGAGAAAAAAGTTTCGGAATTTTGATAATACCTATTAAAATTCCTGCAATTATTCCTTCATGTCATGCTTAACATCTGAATTTTTTCTGTCATGCTGCGGCGAAGCATGACAAAAGGCGATGGAAAATATCCATCGCCTTTTTGCATATATGCGTTGTTTATGCATCCGCGCCGCCGGAGGGCTGCGCGTCGTCCGGCTCGGCGGGCGCGGAGATCGGCAGCAGCTCAAGGTCGCACGCCTCGATCCAAAATTCACTGACATGGCCGTCGTAGTACCAGACGCGCACATGGTCGCCCGCGTTCAGCAGCGGCGCATATCTGACCTCCGCCGCGCTCATGCGGACGGTGAAGTCCGTCTCGCCTGTAAAGCGCAGGAAGTAGATGCTGTTGCCGTCGACGACGGCAGAGCGGAGCTCGGCGATAACGCCCTCAAGCGAGTGGCGGTCGGTCTCGGTCGGCTGGTCGATGCCGGTCTGATCGTCCGAGATCAAGTTGTTCTGCCGGAGCATCTGACGGTAGTTCGATTCGCACTCGGCGACGGTCGCGCCGGTGGCGACGATCTGGTACTGGTTGACGTTGACCATGGCGTACATCTTCACGAGCTCGCTCGCGTCCTTGAGCGCCATGAAGTAGGTCGGCTGCTCGGCAACGTTTAGGAGCAGCGGGAAGGTCGCCGTGTAGCGCAGGTTCTGGACCTGGCCCTCGGCGCTGTCCATCGCGCTGTACTCGGTCGCGCCGGCGCAGGGGTAATACTTCGTTTCCTTGGTGCGCTGGTTGGAGAGCAGGAAGCCGACGTTGCTCTCGTCGCCGCCGACGCTCGTCACGCCCGTGTAGAGGTAGACGTCGTCGCCCTCGGCGATGTAGTTGTAGCCGTCGGTGGTGACGGTGACGTCGCGCTGGCCGAGGATGGAGTTGAGAAAGCCGTTGTGGTACATGCCGTAGTAGTCGTACTGCTCGATGATGAGCTCGGCGGAGTAGACGTGGTCGACCCACTCGGGCGGCTCGGCCAAATATTCGCTTTCGCCGGTGATGGCGTTGACGAGCACCGCGCCGTTGTTGTCCGTGCCGCCGAAAAGACCGATGGTCTTTTCCTTCTTGGCGCAGACCCAGTAGGGCGTGCCGTCCTCGTCGATCTCAAAGACCGGCTCCTCGAACATGAAGGTCGGATAGTGGAAGCGGAGGTGGCGGTAGAGGTTGCGGGAGAAGTGCTCGGCGGTGGTGTACTTCATGCCCTCGTCGAGACGGACGACGTCCACGCTTTGATCGACCATGTCGATGATGAGATAGGCGGGAAGGCCCTCAGAGCGGTTGTTGAACCACTTGATGATGTCGCCGTAGCGCAGCGGGGTGACGCGCACGGGGCGGCCGTGGTAGTTGATCTGGGTGTAGTCCTCGGCGACCTCGAACTGGGAGACCATGTCGGAAAGCTCGCCGAGCTTGCGGTCGCCGAGCTTCTCGGCGCTGTCCTTATCGAGCATGGGGATGCGGTCGTAGGCGACCTCGGCGATTTCGGAGGAGAAGTCGCCGGACTGGACGGTGAGGAGCTTCTGATAGCTGCCCGCGCGGAACACGACCCACGAGGCCACGCCGCCGACGACGGCAAGCACGAGCAGTCCTGCGGCGAGGAAGAACGGAACGGTGCACTGCTTCTTCACGAAGCGGAAGTAGCCCTTGGCCCCCTCGCCCTGAAAGCCGGAGGTCAGCAGGGCGCAGCCGCAGTAGACCGCGCAGAGAAGCAGGACGAAGCCGTAGAACTCCTCGGCGTGGAGGTTGATGGCGGGAAGCTCAAGGTAGAAGTAGACCGCGCCGACGAGGAGGGTGACGAGGGTATTGATGGCGATGCGCTTGCCGGGGGTGCCGACGGCCTTGCGCGGCTTGCGCTCACGCTTGGGCGCGGCGCTTCCCTCGCTGCCGCCGGCAGCGTTGTTCGCGCCGGAGAAATCGAAGCGGAAGCCGCCGGCGTCGGAGCCGGAAAATTTGATGCCCATAAATTTTTCCTTTCCTTTTGCACGAGACCGTGCAACAAAATGGGGATGTTCCACGCTATTATATCACGGCACGGAGCAAAAACAAGCGGAACGGCGATTTGTTACGGAATTATTCAAATTTTCCAGCGGCGCGGCCTCAGACCCCCTCGCCCACGATGCGGCAGTAGGCGTTGGAGGTCAGGCGGCAGGCGGCGCAGTAGAGCACGGTGAATACGGCGCAGGCGCACGCCGTGACGCCGAGCACGAGCGGGAGGTTTTGAAGCCCGAAGAGCCGCAGAATGCGCCAGATCATCGGCTGGGCAAAGGCGAGATGGACGAAGGCGGCAAGCAGCGGCAGGAGGAACACCATACGCAGCTGGGCGTTGACGCTCGCGCGGATGTCGCGCTTTGTCATGCCGATGCGCTGCATGACGGCGAAGCGGGCGGCGTCCTCGTAGCCCTCGGAGAGCTGCTTGTAGTAGAGCATCAGGACGGAGGCGAGGAGGAACACCGTGCTGAGGACGAGGGCGAGGAAGAAGAGGCTGCCGTAGGCGGCGTAGAATTCCGCGCGCGCCTCGGCGGCGATCTCGCGGCTCATCTCGGCGGAGAGGGTGCGGACGACGTCCTCCGCGCCGAAGTAAAGGCCCGCGGTGGAGCCGAGCATGACGAGGATCATGGTCGAGAGGATACAGATGACAGCGAGTCCCGCGCCGGAGCGCTTCATGCGATAGACGAGCGAGGAGAGCGCGACGAAGTTTTTCTTTTGGTAATAGAACCGGTCATTGCCTTGGAGCGTGCGGCAGAGGGTAACGCTGCCCGCGATGAAGAGAAGGAATGTCGCAAGGATGACCATGACGACGGCCACGAAGAAAACGAGCATCGCGGTGATCGGCTCGGTGATGGTGACGGCGAGGTAGTACGCCCCGCCGAGAAGGCCGAGGCCCGGGACAACGAGGAGCCATTGGGACCTCGGCGGACGCTCGCCGAGGCTGTCGCTGCGGAGCAGGGAGACCGCGGAGGCGCGGCGCACCTGCCACCATGCGTTCAGGAGGAGAAGAAAGAAGATAAACGCATCGGTCAGGACGCAGAAGCGCACCGCGCCGGCATCCAGCAGCGGCAGAGCGGGCAGCTCCGTGCGGGCGAAATGAGAAAGCACACGGGCGGAGAGCTGCGTGAGCAGCGCGCCGAGGGCAAGTCCCGCGGTGAGGGAGACGAGCGCGGAGAAGGCGGTCTCCCA
>DJRC01000094.1:8676-9084 GCA_002437735.1 Oscillospiraceae bacterium UBA6370
AAAAGAAGCGAGGTGAGCGCGCCGCGGTCCATGCCGAGGACGCTCATAAGGCCGAGCTCCTTCTTGCGGCGGCGGATGAGGAAGGCGTTCGTGTAGAAAAAGAAGAGGAGAGCGAACACCGCCATGACCCACTTGCCGAGGGTCATCACAAGGCGGATCGCCGAGGTGCCCATGCCGTTTACGCCGCTGCCGACGGCGTAGAGCGCGGGGCTGTCGGCGAGGAAAGCGAGGTCGTAGATGACCGCCGTCATAAAGATACAGGCGGCGAGGTAGGGCGCGTAAATGCGCCGGTCACGGCGCATCCCGCTGAGCGCCAGACGGGGGTAGAAGAGGATATTCATGCCGCGCCGCCCCCTGTCTGGGACGCGGTGAGCGCGTCGGCGATGCGGCGGTAGAAGGCGGTCTCCG
>DJRC01000094.1:9215-9386 GCA_002437735.1 Oscillospiraceae bacterium UBA6370
GTGCGTGACCATGACGATGGTCTGCCCCGCGCCGTTGACCGTGCCGAAGAGGCGGAGCAGCTCCTCGGTGGAGCCGGAGTCGAGCGCGCCGGTCGGCTCGTCGGCAAAGAGCACCTGCGGGCGCGTGATGAGCGCGCGGGCCACGGCGGCGCGCTGCTTCTGGCCGCCGGA
>DJRC01000093.1:0-13964 GCA_002437735.1 Oscillospiraceae bacterium UBA6370
GTCGATCTCCTCCGGGGTCAGGCCCGCCTTCAGGCGGCCGCCGATGATGGCGATGGTCGCGGGGACCGCGCCCGCCTCGCGGATGATGCTCTCGACCTTGAGGGCGGTCTCCACGTTCTGGGGATAGGGCATACCGTGGGAGATGATGGTGGACTCAAGCGCGACGACGGGCTTGCCGGCGTCCAGCGCTTCCTTTACCTCGGGGGCAATGTCAAGATAACGGTTCATGAGAAATGACTCCTTTTCTGAAATTACTGTATTCTTTCAGCCACGGCCGCAGGGCTCATGGCAGGGTTGATGGTGTCGGCGCTCTCCATCGCGATGGCGGAGGCGGCAAGGCCGCGCTTCGCGGCGGTCTCAAGATCCGCGCCGTCGAGGAACGCGCGGGCGACGGCGGCCATGAAGGCGTCGCCGCAGCCGGTGGTGTTGACCATGCGCGCGGGGAGGTTATGCAGATGCACCTTTCGCTCATGGTCGGCGGCGAGCACGCCGTCCGCGCCGAGCGAGAGAAAGACGCGCTGCAATCCGGTGGCGAGCAGCGTATCCGCCGCACGGCGCAGGCTCGCCTCGTCCGTGACCGTCACGCCGGAGAGCAGCTCGGCCTCCATACGGTTGGGCTTGAGCGTGTGGAGCCGCCCGAGGACCAGCTCGAGCTTTCCGGCCTTCGCCGCCGAGACGGGATCGGCAAAGAGCGGCGCGGTGCAGTGCTCGCCGAGATAGCGGATGCTCTCCGCGCTGAGGTTCGTATCGAACACGACGAGTGCCGCGGCGTTGAGCGTATTTAGCTTCGTCTCCAGAAAGGAGGGCGTCAAGTGCTCGTAGATGGCCATATCGTTCATGGCAAGCGCCATATCGCCGTTGCTGTCGGCGAGGAACAGGTAGGTCGAGGTCGCGCCGTCGGGAACATACAGGCTGCCCGTCAGGTCGATGCCGAGTTCGGCGCAAGACGCCTCGACGCGCTTCGCGCCGTCGTCCGCGCCGAGCGCGGTGATGAGCTTGACCTTCGCGCCGAGCAGGGCGAGGTTATGGGCGATGTTGCGGCCCACGCCGCCGAGGCTCGAGCGGATGCGTCCGGGGTTCGAGTCTCCGGCAACGAGCGGGGCGTCGCTCCGCCCGCCGATGTCGATGTTCACGCCGCCGACGACGGCAATATAGGGTGATGCGGTCACAGTCAGTCCTCCTTTGAGCGGCGCACGCGGATGCTCTCGATGCCGCTTCGCATGATGAGCGAGCGCACCCACGGCGTATACATGAACCAGCGCTTCCAGATCTTCAGAAAGAGCTTGCAGCGCAGGGAAAAGGTCTTTTTCCGATAACTTCTTGTAATTTCCGACGTGTTTTCTACGTTCCGGAATGCGTCAGTCAGTGCGCTGCCGCTGCGGATGGCGCTCGAAATGCCCTCAAACGAGCTGGCGCTGATGAAGCCCGCAGCCTCGCCGATGAGATACACGCCGTCCGCGCCGGTGACAAAATCGCGCCAGTGCCGCGGCCGGTCGGCCAGGCAGGCTTCGGTCTTCACAGGCTCGCCGAAGTCGTGGCCGAGGAAGTCCGCGAGCCGCGCCTTCTGCCGCTCGAACGCCTCGCGGCAGCTCGCCTTTTCAAAGCAGCCGCCGTAGATCACGAAGCCGTCCTTGTGCATCAGCCACGAGCAGCTTTCGCTCGTCTCGGGATCAAAGATGCAGGAATAAAAGGGGAAAGCCTTGTCCGTCGCGCAGAACCACTGTTGCAGCGACATATAGCGGTAGATGGGCCGGTCGAAAAAGGTCTCGCGCACGATGGACCGCGCGCCGTCCGCGCCGATGAGACGGCGGCAGGTGAACGTCCGCGTGCCCTCCGCCGTCCGCACGGTGAGGGCGAAGCCCCCGTCCGTTCTCGATACGGCCGTGCAGCGTCCCCGCACGATCTCGACCGTCGGCGGCACGAGCGAAACGAGCCAGCGGTCGAAGGCGTAGCGGTCCATATTGAGATAATAGCGCTGGTAGTAGCGCACGCGGCGCGTGCGCAGGTCCATCGTCTCCACCGCGAAGATCTGCGGGTCGGCCAGCACGCTTTTGGGCAGCACGAGGTCGAAGTGCGCGAGCGTCTTCTGCGCGTCGGGCGCGAGCAGACCGCCGCAGGGCTTCTTGTGTCCCTCGTCCTGCGCGTCAATCAGCAGAATTTTCAGTCTGGGACTCTGCTGCGCGAGGCGGCGGGCAAAGGTCGCGCCCGCGGGGCCCGCGCCGATGATGGCGGCATCGTATTGCATGGAGCGTCCTCCCTTGTGCTTTTCTGTCCTTCAGCATAGCACAGTGGGGTGCTTTCTTCAACTCCTGATTGGGCGTCGCCCAATTAAGAAAGGTCAAAATACCACCTTTTCTTCGGAATGTCAAGCCCATTTCCCCGCGATTTTGTAAAAATCCGGGAACAAAATTTTCTTCCCGTCCGTCTAAGGAAGCAGAAACCATTCGAGGAGGTCATTTCCATGAAACGAAGCCTTTCCCTTTTGCTTTCCCTTGCCCTGCTCTGCGCCCTGCTCGCGGGCTGCGCGGGGACAGCCTGCCTGCCCGCGTCGGACGATGAGGACAGCGTGGTCGATGAAAGCGCCGTGTCGCGCTGCCGCGTGGCATCCGTTAGTGATGACAACGTGCTGCTGCTCGCAGACGTAGAGAGCGAGCGGGGCGGTATCTACACGCTTGACGCAGGCGGGCTTTCGCTCGAGCACGATCAGGCGGAGCTTGGCGAGCTGCTCGACGACGGTCAGCTTGCGGTCGGCGCGCTGGTCGAGGTCGCCTTCGGCGGCGATATTTTGGAGAGCTATCCCGCATTGTTCGGCGGGGTGGAGCGCATCACCGTCCTGCCGGACGAATTTGACGACCGCTGCGCGCTCTATCTGCGCGTGCTGGGTGACCTGTGGGGCAAGGACGAGGGGCTGAACGGCGACGTAAAATATATCAGCGTCGATCTTGCCGCGACCTCGCTCACGCCCGCCGAGCGCAGCGCGGTGGCGTGGACCTTCGCGCAGTCTCACAGCGCGGAGCCGATGGAGCTGAATTACGAGCAGCTCTGTGAGGAGGGCTACATCAGCGGCCTCACGGGCGAGGACATCTTCCCCGCGTGGGAGAACGGCGTTCTCTTCACCATCACCGAGACCGACGATCCGGTCACATTCAATCTGCCCAGCCTCTCGGAGGGCGGGGAACTCCCGTCCATGACGCAGTACAACATCAAAAACACCGTCAGCTTTGACGCGAGCAAGTGGCGCACGGCGCTGGGCGCCTACGGCTTCTCGGAGTGTGTCGCCGTGCAGGACAATAACGGCGTGTGGGGCGATTACCGCATCAACGGCGCCGAGTGGATCAGCTGAGCGAAGATTGCACCGCAAAGCAGTGCCTGCCTTTTGGCAGGCGCTGCTCATTTTACACGGATTTTACAAAAGAGCGGTAACGGATTTGACATTTCTCCCTTATGCTTTAGCTTGGTCAAGAATGGGTAAGATCAAGGAAACAAAAGAGGGATGGAATATGGATATTTTTGATTTTCTGACGATGCTCGGCGGCCTATCGCTGTTCTTGTTCGGCATGAGTCTGATGGGTTCGGCGCTGGAGCGCCGCGCAGGCAGCCGGCTGCGCTCGCTGCTCGATCAGATGACCGGCAAGCCGCTCGTCGGCTTCCTGACCGGTCTCGGCGTAACGGCGATCATTCAAAGCTCGTCGGCCACCACCGTCATGGTCGTCGGCTTTGTCAACTCGGGGCTGATGACGCTGCGGCAGGCCATCAACGTCATCATGGGCGCGAACGTCGGCACGACCGTCACCGCGTGGCTTCTGAGCCTCGGCGGCATCGAGAGCTCAAGCGTCTGGCTGCGGCTGCTCAAGCCCAGCTCCTTCACGCCCGTCCTCGCGCTCATCGGCATCGTCTTCTATATGTTCTGCAAGGATACGAAGAAAAAGGACACCGGCACCATCCTCCTCGGCTTTGCCACGCTCATGTTCGGCATGGAGACGATGAGCGGCGCGGTCTCCGGTCTCTCGCAGGTCCCCGCGTTCACGAATCTCTTCCTTGCCTTCAAGAATCCGATCCTCGGCGTGCTGGTCGGCGCGGTGCTCACCGGCATCATCCAGTCCAGCTCCGCCTCCGTCGGCATCCTGCAGGCGCTTGCCTCCACCGGCGCGGTCAGCTATGCCGCCGCCATTCCCATCATCATGGGGCAGAACATCGGCACCACCGTCACCGCCATGCTCTCCTCCGTCGGCACGAATAAGAACGCCCGCCGCGCGGCGGTCGTCCATCTGCTGTTCAACGTCATCGGCGTCGCCGTGCTGCTGACCGTGTTCTGCGTCGTGCGCGCCGTCCTTGCTCCCGCGCTGCTCGATGAGAGCGCCACGCGCGCCGGTATCGCCGTGGCGCACTCGGTGTTCAATCTTCTCTGCACCGCCATGCTGCTGCCCGCGGGCGACCTGCTCGAAAAGCTCGCCATCCGCCTCGTCCCCGACAGCAAGAGCGCGGAGACCGTCTCCGAGCTGGACGAGCGACTGCTCGCCGCGCCCTCGCTGGCGCTCAGCCGCAGCCGCGCCGTCGCCTGCGAAATGGCGCAGTGCGCTGTGCGTGCGCTGAACAACGCCCTGCGTTCTTTCACCGAATACACCGACGCGCTCGCCCGAAGCATCCGCGACGACGAGGAGCGCTGCGACCACTATGAGGACATTCTCGGCACCTATCTCGTTCAGCTCAGCGCCCGCAAAATGGGCGTGGACGAGAGCGAGGAGGCCACCGAGCTTTTGAAGTCCATCGGGGACTTTGAGCGCATTTCCGACCACGCCGTGAACATTCTCGAATCCGCCGAGGAGCTGCGCGGCAAGTCGCTCGCCTTCTCCGATGCCGCCGCGCGCGAATACGACGTGCTCGCCGCCGCCATCGGGGAGATCCTCGATCTTTCGCTGCGCTCGTTCGAGCGGCAGGACGTCGCTCTCGCCGAACTGGTCGAGCCGCTCGAGCAGGTCATCGACACGCTCAAGGAGCAGCTGCGCACGCGCCACATCCTGCGAATGCAGCAGGGGCATTGCAGCATCGAGGCCGGCTTCGTCTGGTCCGATCTGCTCACGAACCTTGAGCGCACCTCCGACCACTGCTCCAACATCGCCGGCTGCGTCATCGACGCCGCGCAGCACAATCTCAACCTGCACGAAACGCTCCGCGCGGCGCACAGCGACACACACGCCTTCCGCAGCGAGTTTGAGCGCTACGCCGCCAAATACGCCCTGCCCGCTCCCGCAGGCGCACAGTAAGCTGTAAGGAGGGCCGACCCCGACGGGGTCGGCCCTCCTTTTTTCGTATCAGCGGCAGCTGCGCTCGAGCGCCTGCCGGATGTTGCCCTCCAGCAGCCGGCCCAGCCGGTCGATGTGGTCGTTCACGTTGGACTTCATGCCGCCGCGCAGCCAGTCGGCGGTCATGCCGGAGAGCGCCGCGGCGTAAAACCGCGCGAGCGCCTGAATGTCCTCCTCGGCGGCGCTCAAGCCCTCGGCCTGTCCGCGCACATAGGAGAGCATGGCGGCGTAGGTGACCTTATGATAGTAATGCTCCAGAATGCTCCGGTTGCTGGAGTTGAACAGATGGTACACCGCCCGCTTGTTCCCGGACGCGAAGGCGGTCGCCTCGCGGAACGCCTCCTCCCATGAGGCGTAGCCGCGCAGCTTTTCCATGAAAAGTTCCGTCTCCGTCTGGAAGATCTCCTCCACCAGCGCGTAAATGTCCGCGTAGTAGTAATAGAACGTGTTGCGGTTCACCGTGCTGCGTTCGGCAATGTCCTTCACGGAGATCTTGTCGAGCGGGCGCTCGTTGAGCAGCTCAATGAACGCCTGCCGGATCGCCTGCTTGGTGCGTACCGCCATGTCACTCCATCCTTCCCGTGCGCCTCGCGCACCATGTCTCCACCGCGCGCAGCAGCGGGACCAGCTCCTCGCCCGCCGCGGTCAGCGAATATTCCACGCGCGGCGGAATCTCCGCGAAAACGATACGCTCCACCGCGCCGAGCTGCTCCAGCGTCCGCAGCTCCGCCACCAGCGTTTTCTGCGACATCCGCCCCATCTGTGAGCGGAGCACGCCGAAGCGCTTCGCGCCGTCCGACAAAGCGAACAGCAGCGAAACGGTCGCCGCGCCACGATGGCCCAGCAGCGCGTCAAGACGCTCGTCCGCCGTTCTCGCCGGGACTGTATTCTGCTCCAAAGCGATCCCTCCCTCCCGTTGCTTCCCAAAACGGAAGCAGCGGCATTTTTTTCGTTCTGCGGCATTATTATAGCTCTGCTTCCGTATTTTCCGCAAGAGCGCCGATTTGGGCAATTTTAGGCGAGTGCCCGATTTTTGGGTGAAATGCGCCCGTTTGTCTATTTTTGCCTCCTTTTGCAAATGCTACCATGAGGGAACAAATAACAAGGCCGCCGAACGCGGCAGCATATTGATCACAAACAGGACGCTGAAAGGAGCGCACGGAATCATGACCGTAACCGAAAAGCTCGCCCATGCCGCCGAACGCAGGGCATTTGAGACGATGCTCGACTCACTCATCAGGAAAAGCCAGACGCAGGACGTCGGCAAGGTCGCCGATGACCTTGTCAGTATGGTGCAGAGGATCCACTCGAGCGTCTGGGAGCCGGAGACCTTTGAGATGCTGCACCGGATCGCAAACGACCCGAACAGCAAGTGGGCGCACTATGCCGAGCGCCTGCTGCGCGAGTGCGACCCCTATCTTCTTAGGACCTTTCTGACGGCCGCCGCCTATGAGGGCGGCTTCCGCGGCTTCCAGCAGGCGCGGGCGAACTCCGAAAAATACGACTGCAACATTCCGTGGATCGTCCTCATGGACCCGACGAGCGCCTGCAATATGCGCTGCGCGGGCTGCTGGGCGGCGGAGTACGGCTACAAGCAGAACCTGACCTTTGAGGAGATGGACCGCGTGCTGACCGAGGGCGCGGAACTCGGCACCCACGCCTGTCTCTTCACCGGCGGCGAGCCGCTCATGCGCAAGGCCGATATCATCCGTCTGTGCGAAAAGCACCGCGGCATCGCCTTTCACGCCTTCACCAACGGCACGCTCATCGACCAGGCCTTCTGCGACGAGCTCAAGCGCGTGGGCAACTTCATCGTCTCGGTCAGCATCGAGGGCTTCGAGGAAGCCAACGACGGCCGCCGCGGCGCGGGCCATTTTGAAAAGGCGCTCGCGGCCATGGAGCTGATGCAGAAAAACCGCATTCCGTTCGGCGTGTCCATCTGCTACACGAGCAGGAACTACAAGGTCGTCACGAGCGACGAGTTCCTTGACCTGCTCATCTCCAAGGGCTGCTACTTCGCGTGGTACTTCCACTATATGCCCGTCGGTATGGGCGCGGCGACCGACCTGCTGCTCACGCCCGAGCAGCGCGCCTATATGAAGGACCGCGTGCGCGAGATCCGCGGCCTCACCGGCGGCAAGGAGATCTTCGCCATCGACTTCCAGAACGACGGCGAGTTCACGCATGGCTGCATCGCCGGCGGCAAGCTCTACTGCCACATCAACGCCGCGGGCGACGTGGAGCCCTGCGTCTTCATCCACTACTCCGGCGCGAACATCCGCGAGAAGAGCTTTCTCGAATGTCTCCAGCAGCCTCTCTTCATGGAGTACCGCAGGGGTCAGCCCTTCAACGATAACCTGCTGCGTCCCTGCCCGATGCTGGAAAATCCCGAGCGCCTGCCCGAGATGGTCAAGCGCGCCGGCGCACACTCCACCGACCTCGAGGCGCCCGAGAGCGCCGAGCATCTGTGCGATAAATGCCATGCCTACGCCGCGTGCTGGAAGCCGGAGGCTGAAAAGCTCTGGGCCGAGGAGGGCCACGCGATCTGAGTCCCATTCCGATCAAGCGAAAAGAGCCGCTCCCGCGGCTCTTTTTTCAGCCATAAAAAGGGCGGGACGCCCAAAGCGTCCCGCCAAGGAGGAGACCGGTCTCCCTCAGACCAGCGCAGTCAAAAGCCAGACCAGTGCAATGCCGAGCGCGCCCGCCGCGCTCCAGAACACGGGCGAGCCGCACCGCAGCAGCGGCCGGCGCGTGCTGTGCGAGCGCGTATAGCTCCTGGCGACACGGCATGCCTCGTCCACGAGCTGCTGCGCCGTCACGCCGTCCTTACTCAGCGCATCGTTGCGCACGATGAAAATTGCCTGCTCAAACAAATTGGTATCCGGTGATTCCACAACGATCACCCGTCGGGACGTACCCCTGACCATGGCGCATCACTCCTTGCCCCCATAATTTTGACAAGGAAAGTATTCCCCCGCATGGCTCCGCTTATACCTCCACCGCGCCGCCGTCCTTGTCCCTGTAGAGCGCCAGCACCGCGCAGTCATCGTCGCCGCCGCGGCGCTCACGGCCCGCGGCAAGAATCGCCGAGGCAAGCGCCTGCGGATCGTCGCCCTGAAATTTTTCCAGCAGCGCCATAAGCCAGCCGTCGTCGTTCACGTCGGCCACGCCGTCGCTGAGCATGACGAAAAAGGAGCCCTTCTCCAGCGTGAAGCCGGTCGTCTCCGGCCGGGTATCCGCGCTTTGCAGGCCCGCCGGCAGGCAGGAGCCGGTGATGCGCCGCACCCGTGCGCCGCGCTTGACGTAGGACGGCGCCGCACCGTACTTATAGACCTCCGCCGCGCCGTCGCGCAGCGAAAGCGTCAGAAGGTCGATGGTCGTAAAGCTCTCGGACACCTCAGCGCGCAGCGTCAGGGCGCTGTTGAGCGTTTTGAGCGCGCCGGAGGTCTCCACGCCCGCCCGCAGAAAGCGCTCTAAAAGCCGCACCGCCAGCGCCGACTCGCGCCGCGCCTCCTCCCCGCAGCCCATGCCGTCGGAGAGCAGCAGGCAGAGCCGTCCGTCCTCGGTCTCGAAATGCGTCACGCTGTCGCCGCTGACGTTCTCGCCCTCCTTGGGCCGCAGCGCCGCGCCCACGCGATAGGTCAGCAGCGTCTCCGCCGCCGTCGGCTGCGCCTCCAGCGTTTCCGCCGCGCCGCTGAGCAACTCGGAGAGCTGAGCGTACTGCCCCGCCGCCTGCGCGCGTGTGTCGGCGAGCCGCCCACGGTACTGCCGCCGCAGCAGGAAGGCACTCAGCTCGCTGTTGACCGCCGACAGAAAGCTCGGAAAGCGGATGCAGCGGTCCGTAAAATACGAGGGAAAGTCACCGCCGCGCCCGCGCCCCTGCGCGAGCAGCGCGGCCGTCGCGTCGTTGAGCGCGTTGTAGGTCTTGGCATAGTCGCGCTCCCAGCAGATCGTGCGCAGCGAGCAGCCGCGGCACACGCGCTCCGCCGCGCGGTCGAAGATCATTGCAGGATTTTCGTCCTCCGCCTTCGGCGTGCGCATTAGGCTGTCGTACAGCTCACGCAGCGCGAGCGCGGTCGCGCTCAGGCGGCGGCGCGCCGTGGAGCGCTCGGCCTCCTCCGTCTCCGCGGCATCCGCTTCCGGCTTCTCCGCCGCAAGTCGCTTGCCGCCGAACAGCCGGTTCGGCAGCACGAGGAAGAGGAGTGTCGCGCAAAGGCCTTCGTAGAGCAGGATTAGGCCCTGCTCCACGTCCAGTGGCAGCGAGAGCAGGAGGAGCGGCACGCACCACAGCAGCGCCGCGCCCACGCGCCGTCCCCGGCGCTCCCTTCCCATCGAGAGCGCGCCGAAGCCGTAGACCGCCGCGTGGAGAAAGCTCCCCGGCTGCGCCGTCAGGTCCATGGCGAGCCCGATGCCGAGCGCCGCCGCCAGCGCCGTTCCGGCGCTGCGGTCATAGGCGAGCAGCATCACCAGCAGCATCGCAAGGATGCGCCCCGGCGCAAAGCCGTTTTCAAGCTGCAGCGTGGACGCCGCCATCAGCACGCCGGTGACGACCACCAGCAGCGCCGCCTGCCGCTGCTCCTCGTTCATCGCTTTCCCCTCAAGCACGGCGCGGGCGCACACCGCCGCCAGCACGGCAAGCGTGATGCTCAAAAGGCACAGCGCCGCCTCGTCCGGCCCGGCCTGCAGCAGATACACAAGCTCCACCGCGAGGTACATCAGCGCCGTCATCACCGGCAGGAAGCGCCGCGAGCGATACCACCTCGTTTCGCAGAAGGCGTTGTTCGCCGTGTAGAGCAGCACCGCGACCGCCAGCGTGCGCAGCGCATGGGAAAAGTCGAGAAACACCAGCGCCCCCGCCACGCCGCCGAGCAGCGCGGCGAGGCCGCGCTTTCCGCTTCCCGCCGCGGCGACAAGCCCGAGGGCAAAGGGCGCATAGCCGCCGAATAGCTGCGCGCCGCAGAGCACGGCGGCCAGCAGGAAGCAGGCGGCACAGGGGACCAGCGGCTCCCATCGTTCCAGTTTTACGGCAAGCTCTCCACGCTTCAAGGCTTGTCCACCTCCCGGTCGTTTTTCCTCATTGTAGCGGAGGGAGGGCAAAAAGCTCGTCGGAAAAGCGCCGCGGAATAAGAAAAAAGAACGGAAAGGCTCCGTTCTTTTTTGCATCAGTTTTCCCGATGTTATTTATCGGTTTTTCCGTCACACGTTGTCAGAGAAACGAGCGACGCCGCCTCGCGGATATTTTCGGCGATCTGGTCGTGCAGTTCCCGCGTGGAGGAAAACTTCTTCTCGGGCCGCAGGTAAGCGCAGAAATCGAGCCGCAGCTCCTGTCCGTAGAGGTCGCCGTCAAAGTCCACCAGATAGGTCTCTACCGTCACACGGTCCGCCTCGCTGACCGTCGGGCGCACGCCGACGTTCGTCACGCCGACGTACTGCGTCCCGCCGGGCAGGTGTGCCCGCGTGGCGTACACGCCGCGCTTCGGCACGATGCTGTGCGCGTCGGGCACAAGATTCGCCGTGGGAAACAGGCGCTTTCTGCCGATACCCTCGCCGTGGCGGACCGTGCCGCTCATGCGGTGCGGGTGCCCGAGAAAGCGCGCGGCGCGCTCCACCTCGCCCGCCTCGACGAGTGAGCGGATATAGGTCGAACTGACGGTCACGCCGTCCAGCTCCACCTTGGGGATGATGTCGCAGCCAAGACCGAGCGCTCGGCATTTTTCACGCAGCTTCTCCGGATCGCCTTCGTTTTTGTGGCCGAAATGAAAGTCGTGCCCCGCGACGAGGTGCACGGCGCGGTACTTCTTCACCAACAGCTCGGTAATGAAAGCCTCCCACGGCATGGTCATCATCGCGCGGTCGAACGGCTCGACAAACACCGTGCCGATGCCGTAATACTCACGGATGACCTCCGCGCGCTCCACCGCGCTTGTGAGCAGCGGCACAGGAACGCCGGTGACAAACTCCTTCGGCGAGCGGTCAAAGGTAAAGGCCGCGGGCGTGACGCCCAGCTCGCGGGCGCGCTCCGCCGTTTTCCGCAGCAGCGCGCCGTGGCCCAGATGCACCCCGTCAAAAAAGCCGAGGGCGATAACAGTTGCTTCACTCATGGTCGGTTTTCCTCAAAAGAAATTCTTGATGGCGTGCAGCTCACCGCCCTCCGCACGGGAGAGCGAGAGGAAGTTCCCCGCGCGGTCGTAAACGCGGTATTCCCCGTCCGCGACGCCGCGCACGGTGAAGGCGTTGCCGTTGTAGGCGCGCTTTTCCTGCATCTCATTCTGCACAGTAAAGCGCGGGCAGGCGCGGAAATATTCGTCCAGCGGCAGAAGCAGGGCTTCGCGCTCCTCCTGCGCCCGTTCAAGCGTCACGGCCTCCTCGATGCGGAAGCCCGCCGCCATCGTGCGCCGCAGCGCCGCCATGCAGCCGCCACAGCCGAGCGCCTGCCCGAGATCGTGGCAGAGCGTGCGGATATAGGTCCCCTTGGAGCACACCACGCGCAGGGCAAATTCGTCCGGTGCACTCTGCCCCAGCAGCTCCAGCTCGTAAACGGTGATGGCGCGCGGCTTGCGCTCCACGGTCTTGCCCTGCCGCGCAAGGTCGTAGAGCTTCTGCCCGTTGACCTTGAGCGCGGAGTACATCGGCGGGAGCTGCAAAAGCTCGCCGGTAAAGTGCTCCAGCGCCGCGCGCACCTCGTCCGCGCCGACGGTGACCGGATGCGCTTTCAGCACCGCGCCGGTCGTGTCCTGCGTGTCGGTGACCATGCCGAGCTTCAAAACGGCATGGTATTCCTTTTGCCCGTTTTCGGCAAACTGCACCGCCTTGGTCGCGCGGCCCGCGAACACAGGCAGGACGCCGGTCGCCATGGGGTCGAGCGTTCCCGCGTGGCCGATGCGCTTTTCGCGCAGGATGCCGCGCAGCTTGGCGCACACGTCCATGCTCGTCCAGCCGGCGGGCTTGTCGATGATGATGATGCCATCTGGCATAGAATGTGCCTCCTTTGCGCCGTTCAAGCGTTTCGCCGCAAGGCAAATGCTTTTTCTTACTCCTCCACCGCGTTCTGCACGGCGGCGAGGATCGCCGCTTTTGCGTCCGTAAGAGAACCGTGGTACACGCAGCCGGAGGCCGCGCGGTGGCCGCCGCCGCCGAGCACGGCGCAGGCCTTTGTCGCGTTGACGCGCGCGCCGGTGCGCACGCTGATCTTCCACGCACCGTCCTTCGTCTCCTTCATCGTGATGGAGCAGTCCGTTCCCTCCACCACGCCGCCGAGGGCGGAGACGTCGTCCATGTCTGCCTCGGTGAGCGAAAGCCTTTCCGCAAGGCTCAGCGGCAGCGTGACGACGACCACGCGCCCCTCGTCGTAAAACTCCATCGTGCGCAGCAGCTCCGCCTCGAGCGCAAGCCGCTTCTTCGTCTTGGTGCGGAAGTGGCGTTTGTTCGCCGCGCGGTAGTCGATACCCGTCTCCATCAGCGCGGCAGCCACGCGGTGCGTGTTCGCCGTCACATTGGAGTAGACGAAGCAGCCCGTGTCCGTGCTGACCGCGACATAGAGCGGCAGGGCGACGGCAGGGGTGAGCTGTCCCAGCTCGACCGCCAACTCATAGAGAATTTCGCCGCAGGCGGCACACTCCGGGTGGACGCAGCTTTCCTTTCCGAAGCCCTCATAGCTCGGATGGTGGTCGATGGCAAGATCGACCCTGTTCTTAAAGCGCTCCGCGTTGTCGGGGAACAGCCCCAGCGCCGCGAGATCGACGGAGACGACCGTTTCATAGCGGTAGTCCTCCGCCGCCCAATAGGGCGCGACGTAATCGGCATAGAGGCTCGTGACCTCGGCGTTCGGCAGCAGCGCCGCCGTTTTGCCCATTTGCCGCAGAATGGCGCACAGCGCCGCGGCGCAGCCGAGCGTGTCGCCGTCGGGGCGGCGATGGGTCAGGATCAGATAGCTGTCATGCGCGCGCAGAAAGGCGGCGACCTCCTTGACCGTCATTCTTCCTCACCGTCCAGTATAATATGCTCGTTTGCGGGGTTCGCGGGCTTGACCTTCGTCGGGTCGCGCAGCATTTCCAGAATGTGTGCGCCGTACTCGATGGAGTCGTCCGCCGTAAATTGCAGCTCCGGCGTGTAGCGCAGGCTCATCGCCATGCCCAGCTCGCGGCGCAGATAGCCCGCCGCGGACTTTAGGCCGCGGATCACATCCTTCTCCTGCGTTTTATCCAGCACGCTCACGAACACGCGGCAGTAGCGCAGGTCGGTGGTGGTGTCAACGTGCGTGATGGTGACCATGCCGCCCTGCACGCGCGGGTCCTTGAGGGTGCGGAACAGGGCGCTCAGCTCGCGCTGAATCTCCTCGTTGATGCGCCCGATGCGATTGCTTGCCATAAAAATGACCTCCTTTGCGGGAAAAGAGACGAGCGTTTCCGCCCGCCCCTTTCAGCTCAATTACTGTTCAATTTGCTCCATGACGTAGGCTTCGACTACGTCACCCTCCTTGATGTCGTTGAACTTCTCGAAGTTCAAGCCGCACTCGTAACCGGAGGCAACCTCCTTGACGGCGTCCTTAAAGCGCTGGAGGGAGGCGAGATGGCCCTCGTGAATAACGATGCCGTCACGCACGATGCGCGCCTCGCAGGAGCGCTGGATCTTGCCGTCGGTGACGTAGCAGCCGGCGACGGT
>DJRC01000093.1:14103-27828 GCA_002437735.1 Oscillospiraceae bacterium UBA6370
ATGACGCGGTACATCCGCATATCGACGTGGGCGCGGGCCGCGCTGTCGCGGGCCGCCGCGTCGGGACGGACGTTGAAGCCGACGATGATGGCGTTCGAGGTGGAGGCGAGCATGACGTCGCTCTCGTTGATCGCGCCGACCGCGCCGTGGATGACGCGCACGCGGACCTCGTCGTTGGAGATCTTCTCCAGAGAGGCCTTGACCGCCTCGACGCTGCCCTGCACGTCCGCCTTGACGATGATGTTCAAGTTCTTCATCTCGCCCGCCTGGATCTGGCTGAACAGATCCTCAAGGGAAACCTTGGAGACCGGCGCGTTGGCCTTGGCCTTTTCCTCGGCCTTGCGCTGCTCGACCAGCTCGCGCGCCAGACGCTCGTCGGCGACGGCGTTGAAGTTCGCGCCCGCGCCCGGCACCTCGCCGAGGCCTGTGATCTCCACGGGAACGGACGGGCCCGCGCTCGTGAGCTTCTGACCCTTATCGTTGGTCATCATACGCACACGGCCGACCGCCGTGCCCGCGATGATGATATCGCCTTGATGGAGCGTACCGTTCTGCACGAGGAGCGTCGCGATGGGACCGCGGCCCTTGTCAAGGCGCGCCTCGATGACGGCGCCGCTGGCGGCGCGGTTCGGGTTGGCCTTGAGCTCGCCGACCTCGGCGGTCAGCGCGACCATCTCGAGCAGGTTATCCACGCCCATACCGGTCTTGGCGGAGATCGGGCAGACGATGGTGTCGCCGCCCCAGTCCTCGGCCAGCAGGTCGTACTTCGTGAGCTGCTCCTTGATGCGCTCGGGGTTCGCATCCGGCTTATCCATCTTGTTGATCGCCACGATGATGGGGATGCCGGCGGCCTTGGCGTGGTTGATGGATTCGACCGTCTGCGGCTTGATGCCGTCCTCGGCGGCGACGACAAGGATGGCAATATCCGTGATCATCGCGCCGCGGGCACGCATGGAGGTAAACGCCTCATGGCCCGGGGTATCAAGGAAGGTGATAGGCTTGCCCTTGATCTGCACCTGATAGGCGCCGATGTGCTGCGTGATGCCGCCGGCCTCGCCGGAGGCGACGTGCGCGTTGCGGATATAGTCGAGCAGGCTCGTCTTGCCGTGGTCGACGTGGCCCATGACGACCACGACGGGGGCGCGGGGCTTAAGCTCGTCGGCGGTATCCTCATGGTCGTCGATGAGCTTCTCCTCAATGGTAACGACGACCTCCTTCTCGACCTTGCAGCCGAGCTCCTCGGCGACGAAGGACGCGGTATCGAAGTCGATCATCTGGGAAAGCGACGCCATGACGCCGTTTTTCATCAAGCACTTGACGACCTCCGCGCCGGTCTTCTTCATGCGGCTCGCCAACTCGCCGACGGAAATCTCGTCTGGGATCTTGACGGTCAGCGGGGTCTTCTTAGCGATCTCGAGCTGGAGGCGGCGCATCTTCTCGGCCTCCTCCTGGCGGCGTTTGTTGGAGAAAGTCGGTGCGCCCCGGCCGTTTTTCTTGTTCGCGGCGCTGCGGAACTTCTCCTTGCCGGCGCTCAGATTGTCGCGACGTCCACCGCCGGCGCTGCTGCGCTCGGCCATGTCCTGCAGTTTCTCGTCATACTTGTCGAGGTTGACGTTGGTGGACTTGCGGGTGTCCACGATCTTCTTTTCCGGCACGCGGGTCGTGGGCTGCTGCGTGGCGGTGGACTTGCCCGGCGCGGCCTGCGCCGCGGCGGGAGCCGCCTTGGGCGCGGCTGTCTGCGGAGCCGCCGTCTTTGCGGCGCCCGGCTGCGCGTTCGCCGCGGGAGCGGGCGCGGCCTTGGGCGCGCTCGCGGCCGGAGCGGGAGCCGCCTTCGACTCCTCCTTCTTTTCCGTGTAGGTCTCGGCAAAGATCGTCTCGATCTTCACCTGATGGTGCAGCGTCAGATAGTCGAATACGATCGACAGCTCACGGTCGCTCAGCACTTGGGAGTGACCCTTGGGGGCCTCCGTGTAGTCCTTCAAGATGGCAATGATATCCTTCGACTGCATGCCGAAGTCCTTTGCCAGACTGCTTACCTTGTTCTTGTTCTCCGTAATAGCCAATATAACACCTCCAAATGTGATGTGACCGAATTACTGCTTCTCTTTTTTTGCGCTGCCCTTGCCGCGCTTGACCGGACGGGAATCCGCGTAGCGCGCTCTTGCCGCCGCCTTGACGGCGCTGCGCTTACGCTCCTCGCGGCTCGGCTTCTTCGCGCCATTGCGGCTCTGCGCGCCGGTCGGACGCTTTCCGCCCGCTCCCGCGGCAGCCTGCCCTGCGGGACGCTTTTCCGCCCGCTTCGGCTCCGCTTCGCCCGCCTCCGCCGTTTTCTTCGCCGGACGCTTCTTGCCGGTGCGGACGTTCCTTTCGTGCGCCTCGGCCTCCCTGCGCCGCTCGGCGGCGCGCCGGGCCTTGACCGCGAGCTTCTCTGCCGTTTCGGCGAAGCGCTCGTCGCCCTCGGCGAGCTTCCCGGCGATGGCCTCGGCAAAGCCGATGTCCGTGACCGCCAGCATCGCGCAGCTTGAGCGGCCGACCGCGCGGCCGAGCGCGTCCTTATCCGCCCCGATGCGGCACCAGAGGCATTGTCCCGCGTCGGCAAAGTGCCGCACGCGGCGCACGCTGTTTTCCGCAGCGTCGGCGGCGACCAGAATGAGCCGCGCGTCGCGCGCCCGCGCCGCCGCGCCGGTCGGCTCCTCGCCGACGGCCAGCCGGCCCGCCTTCTGGGCAAGGCCGATGAGATTCAAAAGCTTATCCACCGCTCACCATCTCCCTTTCCAGCTCATCGTAGAGCTCCGGCGTGATGGCGGTCTCCAGCGCCCGCTCCAGCGCGCGGGATTTTCTCGCCCGCTTTAGGCACTCGGGGTCGGGGCAGAGGTACGCGCCGCGCCCCGGCTTTTTGCCCTTGAAGTCCAGCGAGATCCCGCCCTCGGGCGAGCGGACCACGCGGATCAGCTCACGCTTATCCTTCCTCTCGCGGCAGCCCACACATTGGCGCTGCGGGAGCTTCTTCACTTTCTGCACGGGACCGCCTCCCCTCCGAATTACTCCTCGTCCTTGTAGGACCTGGGCTTGATGTCGATCTTATAGCCGACCAGACGCGCCGCGAGGCGGGCGTTCTGGCCCTCCTTGCCGATGGCAAGGGAGAGCTGGTCGTCCGGCACGATGACGCGGCAGGCCTTGCTGCCGTCGTCGGCCATACGGACCTCGACCACGTCGGCGGGCGCGAGCGCCGCGGCGATGTACTCCGCGGGGTCGTCGCTGTACTTGATGATGTCGATCTTCTCGCCGCGCAGCTCCTCCACGATGTTGTTCACACGCTGGCCGCGGGGACCGACGCAGGCGCCGATGGGATCGACGTTGGCGTCGTTGCTCCACACAGCCATCTTCGTGCGGCTGCCCGCCTCACGCGCGATGGAGCGGATCTCCACCGTGCCGTCATAAATTTCGGGGACCTCCAGCTCAAAGAGGCGCTTGACCAGACCCGGATGTGTGCGGGAGATGACGACCTGCGGGCCGCGGGACTGGCGGCGCACGTCCACCAGATAGACCTTGATGCGCTGGCCCTCGACGAGCGTTTCGCCCTTGACCTGCTCGCCCGAGGTGAGGATGGCGTCGGTCGCCTCCGCGCCGGTGCCGATGCGCAGGGCGACGCTGCCGTTGCGTGGGTCGATGCGGGTGACGACACCGGTGAGGATCTCGTGCTGCTTGGAGTTGTACTCCTCATAGACCATGCCGCTCTCGGCCTCGCGCAGGCCCTGGATGATGACCTGCTTGCCGTTGCCGGCGGCGATGCGGCCGAACTCGACGTTATCGACCGGAAGGTTGACGATGCTGCCCACCCCATACTTGGCGGAGAGCTTCTTCGCGTCCTCGAGAGACATCTGCGTGCCGGGGTTCTCGACCTCCTCGACGACCTCCTTCTGCACATACATCTTCAGGTCGCGCTTTGCCTCGTCCACGTCCACGATCACGTTCTCCACGCCCTCGTGGTCGCGCTTGTAGGCGGTGGTGAGCGCCTGCACGATCTTATCCATCATAAAGGTCTGGGAAATGCCGCGCTCCTTTTCGAGCATCGCAAGGGCGGCAAAGATTTCATCGCATTTCATGGAAATAAGCTCCTTATTATTTATGATAAAGTGGTGGTTGTCAGAAGTCGCAGCGGAGACGCACGAGCGCGATCTCCGGCTTTTCAAAGCGCAGCGTTTCGCTGCCGACGGTCAAGCTCACCGCGCCGTCGTCATAGCCCGCGAGCACACCGGAAAACTCCTTGCGCCCGTCCTTGGGCTTGTAGGTCTTGAGCAGCACGTCCGCGCCCATGAACTGCTCAAAGTCCGAGGGGCGCTTGAGCGGGCGCTCGGCTCCCGCGGAGCCGACCTCAAAGACATAGCTCCCCTCGATGGGGTCCGCCTCATCGAGCAGGTCACTCACGACGCGCGAGATGGCCTCGCAGTCCAGAATGTCCACGCCGCCCTGCTTGTCGATCAAAAGGCGCAGATACCACTGCCCCGCCTCGCGGACGTACTCCACGTCCCACAGAGTACAGCCGTGCTCCTCTACAACGGGGCGGGCGAGCTCCGCGACGATCTCCGTTACCTTTTTCATAGCTCCCTCACTTTCGTGCGCAAAAGTGTTTGCCCAAGGCAAAAATTGCAAAAGAAAGAGCGGACTGGAAGTCCACTCTGCCTAACCTACCGAAATAACATGTCTATATTACCATAGTCTTTTGCCGATTGCAAGCATTTTATTGCGGCCGCGACTGATTTTCCGAGAAAAATAGCCGCTTTTTTGTCAAAAAGGAGCACCCCCCTAAATCCCAACGGCGGCGTGGGATTTTTCGCGCCGCCGTTCTCGTTCCTGCTCTGCGTTGTTACGCGCCGCCCGTTTTATCTTGTGGGCGCACGATGCGCACCGTCCTGTGGTCAGCTCACAGTGAAGTACAGATAGCGGTTCAGCTCGCTCGAATCAAAGACCTCCAAATCTTCTCCGATCGTATCGGTGGAAACCTCGGCCGTAAGCGTACCCGAACACTCGAAGACAGCACCCATGGCTTGTGCGGAAAACTGCTGCGGCCCCTTCTCCCTCAACGCCCCGCTGCTCGTGGTCGACGTGTACCAGCCGCCGAAGACATAGCCCTGCTTGACAGGCCGAGATCACAATATGGGGCGGCGGTATAAGCCGCCGCCCCATATTGTGAGTCGTGCTGAAACTATTTGTTATAGGCGCGGAATAGGAACGTCACGATCTGGCCGCGGGTGCAATCGTTGCCGGAGCCGAACAGGCCGCCGCCAATGCCGGTCGTCACACCGTTGGACGCCGCCCATGCAACTGCGTCAGCAAAATAGCTGTCGGCAGGAACGTCATTGAACTCCGCCTTACTGTCCGCCTTTGCGTTCAGCGCACGAGCGAGGAACGTGACCGCCTGTGCGCGGGTGCAGGTAGCATCAGGAGAGAATTTCCCCTCGCCCGTGCCGGTGGTGATGCCGTTCTCAATGGCCCACGCGACTGCCTTCTCGTAGTAGCTGCCAGCAGTCACATCGATCATGCCCGCCGCGCTGCCCTCCGGCTCGGGAGAGCCCGCGGCGCGCCACAGGAAGGTGACAATTTGCGCCCTTGTGCAGGGCCGGTTCGGGCCAAACAGGTTATTGCCGATGCCGCCGGTAATACCCTTTTCCTGCGCCCACTTGACTGCCTCGTAATAATAGGCGTTGGTCGCCACATCGTCAAAGGGGCTGACCTTGATTTCCTCGACAAAGGTCGCCTTGACCTCAACACGGCCGGACGGCATGGTAAACGTGTACTTGCCGTCGCCCTTATCGGTAAGTGTGAGTTCATTGCCGTTCTTGTCGGTCACAGTGAGATCACCCAGCTTAAAGCCGTCGTCCGGCTTCACTGTGATTGTTACGGTATCGCCCTTGGAAGCGTTCTTCGGGCTGACCGTCACGGTACCGTTCTCGGTCTTATCCGGCGTGCTCACGGGATAGGTCGACGCGGAGCTGCCGCCGGAGGAGCCCCCGCTGCTCACCCAGTTTGCCGTAACGGTCACATTTTTGCTCGGCATGACAATGGTCGTTTCGGCAGCGCTGGCATCGTCAAAGGTGATGCCGTCATCGGAGGTCCAGCCGCTGAAGGTATAGCCGCTGCGGGTCCCAGCGCGGACGGTGACCGTGCTGTTTTCCGCATACTTCCCCGCGCCGGAGTTTTCCGCGGAGCTGCCGTTCACGGTGACGGAATATTTCGTCTGCTTCGTGATCAGCGCAAGCTGCGGATCGGAGCGGTTGCCCGCGCTGTCCTGCGCATAGAGGGAGAGGACTCCGCTATTCTTATCCGCCTCCAGCGTGCCGGAGATCGCAAAGCTGCCGTCGCCTGCGGCGTAGACGCTCTTATTATCATTGCCGTAGATGATCTTGCTGCCTGAATCTGCCGTGCCGGTGACGGTATATCCGCCGGTGGCCTTATCGGCAAAGAAGATTGGGTCGGAGAGCGTGAGCACGGGCGGCGTCTCGTCCACACTTACCAGCAGGAACACGCTGGTCGTATCCTTGCCCTTCACGCCGTCCACGCGGAGCATAAGGGTGCCGGTGAAGTCGGGGATAGCAAAGGTGCTCGTTCCCGTCGATGTAAGAGGATCATTGGTATCCATCCTCGTGACCGTGAAACTGGCGTCCGTATCATCACAGGTCACGGTGAGGGAGTTGCTGCTGCCGCCCACATAGGCGTGGTACACGCCGTTTTCATCCTTGGTGCATTCCGTTTCGTTCACGGAGAGCGTCATCGTCAGCGGCGTGTATTCGTACAGATATTGGCCGGAAGATTCCGTTTCGGAGCTGTAGTACTTGCCGCCTTCATCGATTTTGTAGGCGCGCACGCCGACCTTGTAGGTCTCGTTCGCAGACAGATTTTTGGATTCTTTTGTTTCCTCTCCGCCCACAGTCAGCGCCATGTTAATAGAGGTGGTGCTTTCGTCAACATCATAGCCGAAGCCGGTGTCGATCCAATCGCCGTCCTTTTCCTGATAAATTGTCACGGCGTAGCCGTCCGCACCATCGACCGCATCCCACTTCGTCGTCATGACTTCATTTCCGGCAAGTTCCAGCGTAACATTTTGGGGTGCACTTGGCTCTTTGGTGTTCTGATAGCTCACCTTTGCATTAAACTGCTGGTTGTCGATGGCGACAAGGCCGGTCAGAGTTTCCTTTTCACCGCTCTCGTTGGTGCTTTCAACACTCTTTTCCGTCATGAGGAAGGAGGTCACATAGTAGTCGCCCGTGGGAGCCAGTGCGCCACTCTGCGGGATACTGACCAAAATACTGGTTGGCTCCGTTACCTCTTGCTCGTCGATCAGATAGTCCGCGCCGCCCTTTTCGCTGGCAAAATAGGTGCGAAGCACATACTTTGTATTTTCTTCGGCGTATTTGATTTGACCGGACACCTGATTGTTATTCAAATTCAAGTCCAGACTTTCAAACGGCGCAATGGAAACGCCCTGAGATTTATTCGTTTCAAGCGGAAGCGAACCCGTGTTGACCACATAAGTTCCGTCCTCTGACAGCCGCAGGATTGCCACACGGTAGTCCTTGTTTTCCGTCTTGTGCCTTATGATGTCGGTGGCCGCGTTGATGTCCTTGTCTTTATCGATTTTTCCCTTTTCGCTGTCTTCTGTGGTATAGGTCAGCCAGTTGATGGCAAGACGGTCGGCGCTGTTTTGCTTCGTAACAGACAAATTGTCTTTTATTTGTTCTTCGGTAACGCTCTTGTCAAACGCCAACAGGATATAGGGTGTTTCGTCTGTTCCGGCAGTCACCGTGATCGTTTGTGTGTTCTCTCCGCCGGTTTCAAGCGCGAAAGGCTCCGCAGCAAGCAGCATGGGGACAGCCTCTCCGCCGTCCTCCGCAGACATGGGCCGCACCACCGGCTCAACGTCTTTTTCCGACCAGTCCCATTCGGGCAGCCTGCCGAACCACTTGGTTTCAACATCCCAGCCGCCGCCCCTGCGGAAGTTGGTCTCTACGATATTCGGCACAAGCACCCACAGCCGCGCGTCAATGATTCCGGCATACACCCCGGTCATCGCGCCAAGGTACAAATCAATATTGTTAAACGCCTGCTTCATGCCCTCGCTGACGCTGGCATTCTCAATCGGGAACTCCGTCTGTCCCCCCGCAATGAGGTCAACGTCCCAACTGCCAAGCTTCCAGCCGCCGATCACAGGAACATCGCTTGGAACCTGCACCTTGCTTTTGACAACGGCGTTGGCACCCACACCGAGATACAAATGCTTTGTATTATTTTTCGTACCCGTTCCACCGAATGCGCCCAGTTCGATGGATGTGTCCAATATAAATACGTCTATCTCAGTACTTGGCAGATTCAGTTCAAGGGCCTCGGAGCCTGCCAAATAGATGCCCCTGTAGGTCGTTCCGTTGTAAGTCCGCTCCTGTCCGTTGAGCTTGAGGGAATAGCCGAAACTGTCAATAATGGAAGCGTTCGTGCCCACAATGCCCACGTCGCTGGCCTTGAGGGAGATTTCGCTGGGGCCGATCACAACGTCTCCCTTACCCTCAATGAGGTGGAGATAGGTCCCCTTTAATGTGCCGCGCAGTTTGAGGGGCGGGATCGCGAAATAATCGCCGTTCACCGTATCAGCCAAATTACTGAAGCCCGCACCGCCGCCATTGAGCTGTCCAATGGGTACCGGCGGGATAAGGGGAATGCCGGGACTCGCCGCAACATAGAAGTACAGCGTATTGGGAAGCAGACTGCCGTCCTTTTTGCTGCGCACCAACTCAAGCTCCGCTTCGGTCTCAAAGAGGTCAAAGGCGTTCAGCTCCAGCTTGAAGGCATATTTTTCCTTCCCCTTGAAGGTGTTGACCTCGCCCTCAACCTCCGCCAGCTCCAACGACAGCGTTTTGGCCGTGTCAAAGCTGCCTGTGGCGTGGACGCCGTTGACCGTAAATTCGTTTTTCTCGTTCAAGCCGTAGCCCAGTTCCTCAAGGGTAAAGCTCGCCCCTTCAAAAACGGTCTGAAAGCCGATGCCGCCGCCAAGCACAAGGTTTCCCGCCGCGTCGGCGGTCGCCTTCTCCAGCTTCACCGTAGCATAGGGAATGTCCACAAAGACGATGGCGCCATTCTTGTCGGGGTCGATACCAAATGCGAAGCCGTCCTGTGTGAGCGTGATCTCCAGATCCTTGCCGTTCCCGCTGTTCGGCTGATAGAACTTGAAGCTCGGCGCGTTCAGACTCACGCCGCTCTGCTCCACGGTTCCGTTCTTGTGAATGACAAGCTTTCCGCCGTTATCCTTATTCCATGTTGCCGTGACAGAGGGCGAGAGCATGGCGGTGCCACCGGTAAAGGTAAATTCCGTGCCGTTGGTGCTCTCATAATCGCCGCTGATGAGGGCGACCGGGTTTCCGTACTGTCGCTTCAAGGCCTTCAGCGCCGCATCATCGGTCACATACTCCACCGTTACGCCGCCATTCCCGTCAGCAAACGCCGCGAGACGCTTTGCATTGATGGAGATTTCCACCTTGTCCGGTTCCGAGGGAACAGAATCAGTTCCCTTTCCTGTTCTCAAATTGCGGAAGCCCCAAAGGAAATGCGCATTCCCGCCAGGCTCATTGCTGTTGAAATGGTAATTGGCGTCACCCCTACACTCCACGCGGGTGGCGGCGGGGTTGCTGCCCGGCATGACGCTGACCGTATCCGGCAGAATAACTTTATTGCCATCTGCACCGGAGGCTTGCAACAGCCCCACAAAAGGATTTGCCCAAGTGTACCCGTCCACATAGATCTCGCCGATGTCGACCCCACAATAATCCGTTCCCTCAAAGTAAGCAGTCCAAGCAGACAGATTTTCCACCTTGCCGGTGAGTACGGAGCTTTCGGTCGATTTCGTTCTCTTATCCGTATTGTAGACGGTACGGCTCATCTTGATGGCAGGGCCGTCTGTGGCGTTTGCGTGGCCCATGCCGGTAAAGCCGTCGAGGGTATAGCCCCACCTGGGCTCATAAGCATCACTATCGGTCATGGGAGGAACATAACCACCGGTGATATAGATGCTGCTGACGGTTGTCAGCACACCCCAGGTGTCTGCCGACGATTCGTTTTCCTTGCGCTGCACCAGCTCATAGTAAACCGCCGTCGTTGCGGTGAGCGTACTGTTGGGCAGCTTGGCCGTCAGGTCGTATTCCACTTTGATTGCCTTTGCATTGCCGTTTGGCGTTTTATCCACAAACGACGCATTTTTTAGGCGGAGATCTGCTGGATACACAAGCTCCTGTTTGTTATAGCCATAGCCTTTCCATGTAACGAACTCACAGAACGGTGTCTGCCGGTCCGTGGGGTCGGCGCTGTCCGCCGCCGGGGCCGTCGAAAGCGTGCCGTCCTTCCGTACGATCACGCGAAGATAGTCGTTTCGCAGTTCAAGCGATCCGCTGCTCAGCGTGTTCTGCTGCACAGACGGGCTGTCGGCCGTCAGGATGTCCCCTACATAGGCCAGCGCCTGCGTAGGGAGCGCTCCAAGCAGCAAACAAAGTGTCAACAAAAGGGATAGCATCTTTTTCATAGTGTGTTCTCCTTCTCGTTTTCATCGTTGCAGTTCTTTCTCTTTTCCTGTTCGTGCAGCCGCATACAGACGACCGTCAGCGCCACCGCCGTCACGAACGCCGCGACGCCGACGAGCACATAGCCGCCCGCGCTGTCGGCGAGCAGCGTCGCGCCGTAGGCGCCCTGCACCGTGCCAAGTATGTTGCCGGCAAAATTCATCAACGCTCCGGTCAGCGCAAGCGCCAGCGCCGCGCACAAGATCCCGAGCCGCCGCAGAGCCTTCCGCTCCTGCTGTCGCGCGAGCTGCCGCGCCGTGCGCTTTGCCCGTCGGACGCGCTCCGCTGTGTCGTACATTCCGTTTCCTCCTTCCCGAAATAGTCCTTACACCTATATAGGGACAAAAAGCGGAAAAACTACGCACCTAAAATAAAAAATTTTTGGACCGCCCGAATTGAACTGCACCCCGCCAAGAGAACAGTGAAAAAATATAAAGTCTTCTCGGTCAGCGGTACGCCAAGTGTGCCATGCAGCTGCACCGCGATATGATGTCGCAGATCTATAACTATGCCATCGCAGAGGGGCTGACGCGCTATAATCCGTGCGACCACATCGCTATGCCCAAGGGTCTGGCCGCGGGGACGCGCGGGATCCCATCCGACGAGGCAATCGAGGCGGTCAAGCGCGGTCTGGATCAGCCATTTGGACTTTTCGCATACATCTGCCTGTATGCGGGCCTGCGACGCGGCGAATGCCTCGCGCTCCGCTACGAGGACATCGACCGGAGGGCGCAGGTGATCCACGTCACAAAGTCCGTCGAGTATGTCTCAAACAATCCGCACATCAAGGAACCGAAAACAAAAGCCGGCTGCCGCGTGTGCTGCTGCCGGATATCCTTGCCCGCGTGATCCCTGCTTTGAGTATTAATCAAGCGCACCGCGCCAGAAAGGAAAAATCATGAATATTCGAAAAGAATCGGACTACAGCACCATGTTTGCCGCGTTGGACGCCGCCGTCACCGCAGGACTATCGCAGATGGAAGCTGTATGTAGGATCGACGGGATCATCTGTAAACGCCCGGAAAAGGACGCAGCAACAGCCGCTACCAAGTGCCTGGCAGAGAAAAGTATCCAGAGATGTCTGGCTTCTCCCCGCGCAATGTACACTGGACGCGGGATTTCTGGCGGATGTATGGTGATACACCAGAACCGCCGACGGAGGCAATACTCGTGAACCGGACACAGAATATGGTCATCACGGAAGCGGAACTAATCGTGATAGAATGATGCTGCTACATTCGGCAGACCACTGAGGGCGAATTCTCCAAGTTGGAGCCTCTGCGAATAATCGCCGCTCTGGATGAGATCCACCGTCTCTTCGGCACGGCGCACGGAATATTCACAGGCCCGCCAAAGGCAGCACGCTCCCATCGCTCTCTGAAGCTCCCTGCGTGGATCTTCGATATGGTGAAGGCGTTGCGGGCAGAGCAATCCATGCTGCGTAGGGCAGCTGTGCGACCAATGGCGCGAGAGCGACAGGCGCTTTACCCAGCTCGACGGATCGCCGGCGCGCTCTGGCGATTTCTATGGCTGGGGAAAAGAGCTTTGCGAACGCCACGGACTGCCGTGGTACGGTATCCATCAATTTCGGCACCTTAATGCCTCGCTGCTTATCGCCAATTACACAGATGTGCACACCGTTTCTGCTGCGCAGGGCGTATCATACTATTCCGATTATTCTGATGATGACTATTGCACAGCAATCAAAGACCTATCCCCCCAATACCCCCGACGCTCTTGGCGTTGCTCACAAGCGAAAAGAATGGCTCTGAGAGTCCTTTTGTGCTCCACATGGACAACGGCGGCGCGCTTTCGCAAACCAGCTTCTCTAATCTGTGGGATATGGTGCGCCGCATCAACTGCGTCATACCTACATCACGCGATTATTTGAAAGCGGACTGGATATCAAAGAGATACAATACCTTGCCGGACACACCACCATTGATATGACGCTGCGTGTCTACACGCATTATCAGCATGAGAGCCGCCGCAAGGAAACGGCAAAGAAAGTCTGCGAGGCGTTTGGTTGATTTCGAGGGGCAGATAGGTGCAACACAGGTGCAACAAAAGTGCAACAGTTTGCTCTATTTTTCGCTCAAAAGCAGTTGGGAAGCCGCTTCAAACTTGTTTTGGACTTGATAAAAAGTTGTATAAGAGATGTATCAAATTTGTGAGAAAACAAGGGTAAAAGCGGCCAAAATAAAGGCTAAATTTTTGCTGCTGCGCAGGACATACTGCTAACACTATTGCCCTTCCTCTACCATTTTGAAATCTCTCCAGAAACAACTGCCGATGATTGCAACGATTTAACCCATGCAATATGTGACAGACTTGCTTACTTTCCCTCAGCTTCGGGAAATGGGCCGCGAGCCGCCGCGCGACACCGAGCATAGGGACGCTCAACACGAACGCAAGCAGGAGTCTTGAGAGCACGGGCGACAAAATGCCCGCCAGAATGCGGAAAAACCCTGCCACATCGTTCAGGTTGGTCAGCGCGGCAAAAAGCGCTACACCGAAAAAACCAGAAGCATCTGCTGCTTGAACTGCTTATTCATGAAAGGCCCTCCCCTGTCCGCGCGCTGTTCTCCTTCTCGCCATCGCGCAGCTGCTGACCGACACCATCTCTGACTCTGAGTCGGTCTTGGGGCTAAAGAAATCGGCGAAATCGTCAAAATCCATACCCGCATCTACAAGATAGGTGTGCTCCGCCACCTTGCGAATAGGCATCTCCTCCTGCTCGTGTTCGTCCCAAATTTCACCCACCAGCTCTTCGAGAATACTGTGATAGTCACTGCCGTCAGTATCCATACAGGCACGAGTCCCCCTTTGTTTCAAATTGAGGGTATTGTACCAGATGTCCCCAGCACCGCCAAGCTAAAAACTCGTTAGGAGACACTTCCCCCCCTTTTTTGCTTTCACCTACTACGGCGTCTTGTCCGCCCATAGCACAGCCACCAGCCCAGCGCGCACACCGGCAAAGCGCACAGCACATCGAGGATCGAATGCTGCTTCATGAAAACCGTGGAAAGGCTGATGCACAGAGCCAGAATAACAGACGTCATTTGCCACGCTCGTCTTCGCAGCCGCGGGCAGTCCCGCAGCGCGAACAGCGCCGCGGCGGAGCCGA
>DJRC01000017.1:0-13037 GCA_002437735.1 Oscillospiraceae bacterium UBA6370
CACCGAGGGGAAGGAGCCGAGGATCAGTATTCTGCTGTTTTCGTCGTATACCGGCGCGATGGTGTGGAGCTGCGGCTGCTTTTCCATGGCGGTCCCTCCCTGTTTTCTCGCGGCTATCGTACCACGGCGGCGGAGAAAAAACAAGCGGGCGCGGCGGAAACCACCGGAGGAGGGGCTCTCGCCCCTCCTCCTTTCAAACGAACGGCAAGGCAAGGTCACGCCGCCGTGCGTCTGAAGGGTATCATGTGCGGAAATCCGCAAAAAATACGCTTTGCCATTTCCACAGGATGTGCTACAATAGGTTCATTCTTATCCTTTGCCCGCGGGAGGAGCCGCCATGCAGCCTTTGGAACATTTCAAGACCATTACGCATCATCGGCACCTGGTGTGCAGATACTGCTTTCGTCTCGGCCTTTACCGGCAGGGACTGCTGCACGACCTGAGCAAGTACGCGCCCTGCGAGTTCTGGCGCGGCGCGAAATACTACCAGGGCTACCGCAGCCCGAACGACGCCGAGCGCAAGCAGAACGGCGTGAGCCTTGCCTGGCTCCACCACAAGGGCCGCAACCGCCATCACTTCGAGTATTGGATCGACTACTGCATCGGGGAGGACGGCAGGCCCTACATGGGCGGGTGCAAAATGCCGCTGCGCTACGTCGCCGAGATGTTCTGCGACCGCATCGCGGCGTGCAGGACCTACCTCAAGGACGAGTACACCGACGCCGCGCCGTATGACTACTATATCCGCTCGAAGAACCATATCCTCATCCACCCCGAGACGAGCGACGCCATCGAGGCGATGCTGCGCGTGCTTCGTGACGAGGGCGAGGAGGCCGCGTTCGCCTACGTTCGCGGCCTGCTGCGGCAGGAAAAGGGAAGAAAATAGGCGAAAAGCGCTTTTTCCGCGTTTTCTCCCTTGCATTTTCTCGTTTACAGGAGTAAACTATTTATCGAATTTTGCAATAGGACGGACACAACTGCTATGAGCCACCCCTACAAAACGAGGGCGGGCGGGGCGACGGTCACCATTTTTGTGCCGTATGACTGCCGCAACCACTGCCCCTTCTGTATCAATAAAAAGGAATATGCCGACTGCGCCGGCTTCAGCGTGGAGGCCATTCTGAAGTCCATCGCCGTGATGGACGCGATCACGCCGGAGTGCGACTTCGTTTTCACCGGCGGCGAGCCCTTTGCTCAGCTTGGCGACCTGCAGCGGATGCTCGACGCGATCCCCAAAACGCACAAGGTGTATATCAACACCACCTTCCCCGTGCAGCCCGGCTGCAGCGCGGAGGAGATGATCGACTTCACTCGCCGCAACGCGGACAAGATCACCTGCATCAACGTCTCGCGCCACCTGCAGCGCTACGTCGAGGAATCGCCCGACGAGGTCGTGGCCGCCATCGCCACACCCAAGCGCATCAACTGCGTGCTCTATAAGAACTATCCTGCGGACAAGCTCACGGAGTATGTCGAGCGCTGGCGGAGGTATAACATTCCCATCCAGTTCCGCTACGACTACACCGAGACCACGCCCGAGAACCTCTATGAGGAGGAGCACGACAAAATTTTGCAGGACCTCAAAAAGCAGTTTACCTATAGGGGACTCGACGGCTGCCGGATGCGCAACGGCTTCCATTTCGAGTACAAGGGCCTGCACATGACCTACCATAAGACCCTGCCCTATTCCACCATCGTGGAGCCCGGCGAGGATGGCGTGACCTACGACATTCTCTATGACATTCTCATCAAGCAGAACGGCGACCTGCACTCCGACTGGACGAATGTGCCGCTCGACGTGGAGAGGTATCGCAGGGTCGTCTTTGAGCCTTATGACCTCAAGGTCCTTGACGGCACCGTTGATTTCTGAGACCGGATCAAAAAGCTCCGACCGTGAAAACGGCCGGAGCTTTTTTTGCGTGAAAATGAGCTTACCGCGGCGGCTGCGCCGCGGCGGCGTCCCGCCGCATCTCACGCAGCACGGGCACACTGACGCACAGCGAGGCGGCGAGGAAGAAGATGAGGCCGATCATGCGGTTGACGCTGATGGTCTCGTGGAAGCAGACCACTGCTAAAAGCGTTGCAAGGATGGGCTTGATGAGATAGATGAACGAGGCTTCGGTCGCGGAGGTGTATTCCGTGATCTTGGCGGTGAGCAGGAAGCCGATGGCGGCGCAGAAGACGCCGACATAGCACAGCAGCAGCGCGGACCGGAGCGTAAAGCCGGTGAAGAACGGCACGTCGGTGAAAATGTCCAGCCCAAGACTGCGGTAGAGCGCGCCGACAGCGGGAATATGGCCGAGCAGCAGCAGCGCAAGCAGCTCCGATCCGCCGAGAAGCAGGTTGAAGGTCGAGATGACCAGCCCGCCGAGCCGCGGAATGCGCAGCTTGCAGAGAGTGCCGTACATGGCGAAAAGGACGGTCGCCGCGAGGATCTCCGCGAAGCCGCGCGGACTGACCTCGAGCTTCGCGGGGTTGAGGATGAAGAGGATGCCGATCAGCTCGACGCCGATGGCAACAAGATGGTTCCGCTTCAGCGGCTCGTGCAGGATCAAGTGCGCGGCGGCGAGGGCGAAGACGGGGTTTCCGGAGTAGATGATGGAGGTCGCCGAGGCGTCCATGTGCAGCACGGCCATCTGGAGCAGCGACATGTGCAGCGTGACCGTCAGAAAGCCGAGCAGGGCAAAGTAGCCCCAGTCGGAGCGGGTGAGGCGGATGGCGTTCCGCCGCAGGCTGCGCAGGGCGAAGGGCAGCAGAAAGAGCGCGCCGATGAGCACGCGCTCGACCGTGATCTGCATGGGCGCGAAGACGCCGCCGAGCCCCTTGAGCGCGACCTCGGTGGTGGAATAGATCATGGCGGCGAGCAGAATATAAAGATAACCGCGTTTCCGGTTCATGGCGTCGTTCCTCCGTTTTCTGTGATGGAGCACCGCCCATTGTATGCCCACACTCCGAAGAAAGCAAGAAAGAAGTGCTTGCTTAGCCGTGTTTCTCTTTTATGTCTTCTTACGCAAGGAAGCCCTTGAGGATGGTGTCCTCCGCCTCCTCGGCGGTCAGACCGAGGGTCTGGAGCTTGAGGAGCTGGTCGCCGGCGATCTTGCCGATGGCGGCCTCGTGGATGAGCTGCGCGTCCGTGGAGTTCGCCGCGATCTCGGGAATGGAGCGGATCTTCGCGCTGCCCATGATGATGGAGTCGCACTGCACATGGCCGAAGCACTTCGCGTTGCCGACCATGCGGGGGTAGAAGAGCTGGCTGGACTCGTCCTGCGCAACGGAGCGGGAAATGACGCGCCCGCGGGAATTTTCGCCGTCGAGCACGATCTCCATATCGCTCGTGGCCTCCTGATGGCCGTGGGTGAGCAGGCGCTCGGTGACGACGCCCTCGGCGTCCTTGCCGCAGACGATCTTTGTGTAGCGCTTGGTGGAGTCGATGCCGCGGATCTGCACGGTGTCCATCTGGATGCTCGCGCCCTCCTCCAGATACACGATGGTCTGGGGATTCATAACATTTTTGCCGCTGCCGTCGCCCTCGCCATAGTGCTTCTCGGAGTAGTGGACGTGGGAATTTTTGCCGACGTAGAAGGTGTGTACGCCGTCGTGGCGGCTCTCGTCGCAGCCGGAGTTGTGGATGCCGCAGCCGGCGACGATATCCACGTCGCAGTCCTCGCCGATGTAGAAGTCGTTGTAGACCATCTCGGAAAGTCCGGTCCTGCTGATGATGACGGGGATATGGCACTGCTCGCCCTTCGTGCCGGGCTTGATGCGGATGATGATGCCGCTCTTGCCCTCCGGCTGGGGGACGATCTCGATGTGCTCGGTGGACTGGCGGGCCTCGCAGCCGCTGTCCTTACGGATGTTGAACGCGCCCATGGGCTTGCCCGTGAGGTCGGCGATCTTTTCCAGAAGGCGGGAGTCGATATCAGTCAGCATATTTTCGTCTCTCCTTTCTCAGCGGTTCAGCACAGGGCAGGAGCCGAGCGTATCGGCCATGATGAGGGGGAAGACCTCCTCGGTCGTGCCGCGGTGCCTGATCTCGCCGCCGCCGACCACGATGATCTCGTCGGCGAGCTGAATGATGCGCTCCTGATGGGAAATGATGATCATGCTCGCCGTGTGCTCACGGTGGAGCTGCTCGAAGGTCTCGGTCAGGCGGGCAAAGCTCCACAGGTCGATGCCGGCCTCGGGCTCGTCGAAGATCATCAGCGCGGAATGACGCGCGAGCAGCGTCGCGATCTCGATGCGCTTGACCTCGCCGCCCGAGAGGGAGACATCCACCTCGCGGTCGAGATAGTCGTTCGCGCACAGGCCGACCTGCGTGAGATAGCGACAGCACTTATCCTTGCTGAGCCTGCTGTCGCCGCTGGCGATGGTCAGCAGGTCGCGCACGGTGATGCCCTTGAAGCGCGGGGGCTGCTGAAAACCGTAGCTGATGCCGCGCTTCGCGCGCGCCGTGATGTCGAGGGCGGTGATGTCCTCGCCGTTCCAGAGGATCTGGCCGGCCGTCGGCGTGACAAGGCCCATGATGACCTTGGCGAGCGTCGTTTTGCCGCCGCCGTTGGGGCCGGTAAAGACGATGAGCTTGCCGTCGGGAATGGTGACGCTGATGTCCTTCAAAATGGTCTGCTCGCCGGTCTCCGGCGCGGAGACGGTGTAGCAGATGTTCTTGAGCTCTAACATAAAGGTTCCTCCTGCCTGCCTTGGAGTTTATCTAAAGTATATCGCTTTCCGGAGAAACAGAAAGTTGCAAATGCCACACTTCACTGCTTTCTCCGCAAAAAACCACCCGGAATCTCAAAACGCTATATAGTTTACCAGCTTTTGCAAAAAAAATCAATGAAAAGTGACGAGCCCGCCCCGCATAGGATAGGAAAGAAAAACGAGGAGGGACCGATCTATGGAAAACGAGCTGTCCGCGGCGCAGAACGCCGCATACGATTACCGGCGCTGCGAGCGCGTCTGGCAGCGGGTGGACCCGACGCTAAACCCCTATCCCGACGCCCGCGCCGCGGCGGCAATGGCCGCCGACACGTCCGGCGGCGGTCTGAGCGCCGCCGAGCGGAACGCCGAGCTGACGCTCCCCGGCGCGCAGGCGGACCCCTGCTGCATGGGCACGGCGGCGCTGGAGTCGCTGGAGGTGCTGCAGGGCTTCATCCGCGAGGAGCTCGCCGACCGGAGGACCTACCTCTTCCTCGCGCGGCGCGCGCCGACGGCGGAGGCGCGGCAGGTGTTCCGCGCCATCGCGTCCGACGAGGGGCGGCACGCCCGGCGTCTCCTTGCCGCGGTCTATCTCATCACGGGCGAGCGCTACTGCCCCGCGATCTGCTATCCTCCCCTGCGCTACGACGGTTACTGCGCCGCGCTGCGGGAGCGGTATCACGAGGAGGCCTGCGGCGGCTTCAACTATCGCCGCGCCTCGCAGGAAACGCTCGACCCCTGTTTGCAGCAGCTCCTGCTGGCGTTTTCGCAGGATGAATACCGCCACGCGAACGCCATGCTGTGTCTGCTTTCGGGCGTGATGTAGCGAAAGAGGGAAAGGCCACGCCTTTCCCTCTTTTGTTCTCTTCTGTGCTCATTCCATCGAAATGATGTAGTAGTACACCGGCTGGCCGCCGCTGACCACATTGATCTCCGCGCCCGGGCAGAGCCGTCCGAACTGCTCGCCGGCCTTCCGCGCGTCCTCCTCGCTCACATCGGAGCCGTAGAAGAGGTTCACAAACTCCGCGCCGCGGCTGTCCGCCTCGGCAGCGAGCTTTTCGAGCACCGCGCCGATGCTGGTGTCCGTGTCAAAGAGCTTGCCCTCGAGCAGCGCGAGGTAGTCGCCCTCACGAATGGCGAAGCCGTCAAACTCGCTGTTGCGCGCGGCGTAGGTGATCTGTGCCGTGGTGACTGCGGAGGCGGCGGCGTTCATCGCCTGCTCGATGGTCGCGGCGTCCGTCTCGCCGGGATCGACCGCCATCATTGCGCTGATGCCCTGCGGCACGGTCGCGGTCGGAATGACGACGACCTTCTTTTCGCTCAAGCCCGCGCACTGCTGCGCGGCCATGACGATGTTCTTGTTGTTCGGCAGCACAAAGACCGTCTCCGCCGCGATCTTTTCGACCTCGGTCAAGATGCTCTCGGTGGAGGGGTTCATAGTCTGTCCGCCGTTCACGATGCCGTCCGCGCCGAGGTCGGCAAACACGGCGGCAAGGCCGTCGCCCGCGCACACGGCGAGGAAGCCGAAGGGCTTGAGCTCCTGCGGCGGCTGCGGCGCGGGAGCGGCATGGTCGTGGTTGTCCTCCTCCAGATCGTCGGTGCTCTGCGCCTTGCGGCCCGCGGCAAGGTCCTCGGCCTGGGTGCGCATATTCTCGATCTTGGCAAGCTCGAGCGTACCGTACTTCTGCGCCTCGGTCAGCGCAATGCCCGGGGTATCGGTGTGAACGTGAACCTTGAAGGCCTCGTCGTCCTCGCCGATCACAAGGCTGTCGCCGATGCCGTTCAAAAATTCGCGAAACGGCTCGATGGAGCGGTCGTCGATGCGGCGGACGATGAACACGGTGTCGAAGGCAAAGGTGATGTCCTCGTCGCCGATGGAGGCGAAGTCCGCCTTGCCGCGCGCAGCGTGCTCGGTCTCGAGCGCGGGCATGGTCTCGCCGCGCAGCGCCGCGAGCATTCCCTTCAAAATCACAAGGAAGCCCTTGCCGCCCGCGTCCACGACGCCGGCCTTCTTGAGCACGGGGTTCATGTCCACGGTCTGGCGCAGCGTCTCCTCGCCCTGCGCGATGGCCTGCTCAATGACGTACTCCACACTGTTTTTCTCGGCGCTGGCCGCCATCGCGCGGTCCGCAGCGAGGCGGGAGACGGTGAGGATCGTGCCCTCGGCGGGCTTCATCACCGCGTTGTAGGCGGCGCTCACACCCTCCTGCATGGCGGCGGCAAAGGCGCAGCCGTCCGCGGTGACGCAGCCCTTGAGGCTCTTGGACATTCCGCGGAAGAGCAGTGAGAGAATGACGCCGGAGTTGCCGCGCGCGCCGCGCAGAAGGGCGCTGGCGGTGATGGACGAGGCAAGATCTACGGTCGCGGGGCTGCGCTTTTGCAGCTCCTGCGCCGCGGCGTGCATGGTCAGGCTCATATTGGTGCCCGTGTCACCGTCCGGCACGGGGAAAACGTTGAGATCGTTGATGCTCTGTTTTTCCTTGGCGATCGAGGCCGCGCCGAAGAGCAGCATCTCCTGGAAAACAGGCCCGGTAATGGTATCGTGCATAGGAAAGGTTCCTCCTCTTGTTTACATGGTCATGCTGTCGACGCAGACGTTCACGCCGCGCACGACCGCGCCGGTATTCTCGGTGACAAGGTAACGCACCTGACCGATGATGGCCTGGCAGACCGCCGAAATGTTCACGCCGTGCTCGACGACGATGTGCAGCTCGATGGAGATCTCATGGTCGTCGTGCTGCGTGATGTGGACGCCCTTGCTCATCGCCTCGCGGCGCAGCAGGTGGACGATGCCATCCGTCATGGAGCGGTAGGCCATGCCCTTCACGCCGAAGCAGCTCGTCGCCGCCGCGCCGGTGATGCTCGAGAGCGCGGTGTCGCTCACGAAGACGCTGCCCTTTTCGTTTTTCAGTTCTATCATATTCGCGCATCCTTTCTGCAAAGCTGCGTTTGGAAAATCGTTTCCGTCATTGCGTAATCAATGGTATTATATACGATGCGGCCCGGAATAACAAGAGAAATTTGCGCCCCCGCGCTCCGCGCGCGAAAGCGGGCGTTTTATGCAGTCGCGGCGAAATGCCCGAGGCGGCCAATCTTAACACAATTGTAACACTTTTCCATGCTATACTACGGTATGATAAGATCATATCCGGAAAGGAGCTTTTGCCTTGTATCGCAGCAAACTCAACGAAAAATTACAGGAATCGCTTGCCGCGGTGCTGCCCATCCTCGCCATCGTGCTGATTCTGAGCTTCACCATCGCCCCGCTCCCGACGAGCGTGCTGATGGCGTTCCTCTTCGGCGCGGTGCTGCTGGTGGTGGGCATGATGTTCTTCTCCCTCGGCGCGGAGCTGGCCATGTCGCCGATGGGCGAGCGCGTGGGCGCGTGCATCACCAAAACGCGCAGGGTCGGCGTCATGCTGACGCTCGGCTTTCTGCTGGGCTTTCTCATCACCATTTCCGAGCCGGATCTTCAGGTGCTCGCCAATCAGGTGCAGGCCGTGCCGAATATGGTGCTCATCGTCACCGTGGCGGTCGGCGTGGGCTTGTTCCTCTGCTTCGCCATGCTGCGTATGCTGCTCTCCGTCCCGCTCAACACGATGCTGGTGGGCTTCTACATCGTGGTCTTCGTTCTCGCCATGTTCGTGCCGCGCGACTTCCTTGCCGTGGCGTTCGACTCCGGAGGCGTGACGACCGGCCCGATGACCGTGCCGTTCATCATGGCGATGGGCGTCGGCGTTTCCGCCATCCGAAGCGATAAGCACAGCGCGAATGACAGCTTCGGTCTTGTCGCGCTCTGCTCCATCGGCCCCATTCTCGCGGTGCTCATCCTGAGCCTTATTTTCCATCCGGACGGCGGCAGCTACACCGCCGTCGTCATCCCCGAGATTGGCGACACCGCCGCGCTCTGGCAACTCTTCTTCGTCGCCTTCCCGACGTATTTCAAGGAGATCGCCGTCTCGCTTCTCCCCATCGCGGCGTTCTTCGCGGTATTCGATCTCATCTCCCTGCATCTGGAGCGCAAGCAGCTCATCCGCATCGGCGTGGGCCTTGCGTATACATACTTCGGTCTCGTCATTTTTCTCACCGGCGTGAACGTCGGCTTCATGCCCGCGGGCAACTACCTCGGCAGCGTCATCGCGGGACTTTCCTGCAACTGGATCATCATTCCCATCGGTATGCTCATCGGCTACTTCATCGTCATGGCCGAGCCGGCGGTCTACGTTCTCATGCGGCAGGTCGAGGAGCTGACCGACGGCGCGATCCCCGGCAGCGCGATGAAGCATTCGCTTTCCATCGGCGTAGCCGTCTCGGTCGGTCTTGCGATGATCCGCGTGCTGACCGGCATCTCCATCTTCTATCTGCTCGTGCCGGGCTACGCCGTCGCCATCGCGCTCTCGTTCTTCGTGCCGAAGCTCTTCACCGCCATCGCGTTTGACTCCGGCGGCGTGGCGTCCGGTCCCATGGCAACGACCTTCCTGCTGCCCTTTGCGATGGGCGCGTGCTCGGCGGTCGGTGGCAATATCGTGACCGACGCCTTCGGCGTGGTCGCCATGGTCGCCATGACGCCGCTCATCACCATTCAGGGGCTTGGACTGCTCTATCGCCTGCGCACGAGGCGCGGCGCGGCAGAGAGCGTGCCCGCGGTCTCCGGCGACGCCTTCGCCGCGCTGGACGACCTCGCCATCATCGACCTGTAAGGAGGGCGCAGCATGAGTGAATTATCCATGATGGTCACCATCACCGAGCGCAGCAGGCTCACGACCTTTCTCTCGTTCTACCGCGAGCGGCAGGTGCCGGTGCAGTTCATCTCGCTCGCCCTCGGCACGGCGAGCAACGAAACGCTCAACTATCTCGGTCTCGAGCGCAGCGACAAGTGCGTGTTCGCGAGCTTCGTCACCGACGAGAAATGGAAGGAGCTGCACCGCGGCCTGCGCCGCGAGCTGCAGATCGACGTGCCCGGCATGGGCATCGCCTTTACGGTCCCGCTCAGCTCCATCGGCGGGCGGCGCGAGCTGCAATTCCTAACCGAGCATCAAAACTACCAAAAGGGGGAGGAATCCACCATGAAGGACACGAAATACGAGCTTCTGGTCGTCATCGCCAACCATGGCTACAGCGATCTGATCATGGACGCGGCCCGCGGCGCGGGCGCGGCGGGCGGCACGGTCATTCACGCCAAGGGCACCGGCATGGAGGGCGCGGAAAAATTCCTCGGCATTTCCCTTGCCGCCGAAAAGGAAATGATCTACATCGTCGTCCACCGCGACAAGCGCAATGAGATCATGTCCGCCATCATGCGCGACGCGGGCATGGAGAGCAAGGCGAAGTCCATCTGCTTCACCCTGCCCGTCTCCGCCACGGCGGGCCTGCGGCTCATCGAAGAAGACTGATCCGCCGCACACGATCAAAAAAGAGGTTGGAAAGCCAAGCGGCTTTCCAACCTCTTTATTCTTTGAGCAGCTTCATGCGCTCGCGGTGGTCCGGCAGGATACTGCCGAGCAAGGCGTAGAAGCCAGGGCCGTGATCATGGTGCGCGATGTGGCAGAGCTCATGCACCACCACAAGGTCAATGGCCTCGTCGGGGTACTGCATGAGCCGCCAGGAAAAGCAAAGGCTGTTTTTGCTGTTACAGCTCCCAAAGCGCGTTTTCGCGCCGGTGATCTTCACGCCGGTCGGCACAAGGCCGGTCACGCGGCTCCAATGCGCCACGCGCTGCGGCAGCTCGGACCTTGCGCGGGCTATGAGCGCTTCGCGCTCGGCGTCCGTCGGCTCGGGATGCGCGGCAAGGCGTTCCGCCTGACGGGCGTGTGCACGGGCGAGCCACGCCTCGTGCGCGGCGACAAACGCGTCGATCTTTTCCACGCCGAGCCTCAGCGGCGCGTGGACGACCACCGTGCCGTCGTGCTTCAGCTCCATCGAGAGCGTCCGCCGACGTGAACGGACGAGCGTATAGTCCGTCATTCGCCGAGATAGGTGAAGCGGCGGTAGGTCTTGCCGTCGCGCTCGACGATCTCGTTCCACATCGCGGCGGGGCGCACCCACAAGCCGAACTCCCCATAGAGCGCGCGGTAGACGACCATATCCTCTAAGGTTTCGCTGTGCTTCGCAAGGCCGACGACCTCGTATTCGTTGCCCTTAAAGTGGCGGTAGCGGCCTAATTTGATGGGTTCCATATTCTTTCCTCCTTTATGCGTCACATTCCTCAAGATAACATTTGCGGGCGCTGCGCAGCGCGTAGAGCGCGCAGACGGCGAGCCACAGCTCAACCGGGAAAAGCTGCTTAATATAGCCGAACTGGTAGAGCGCGGCAGGCATATCGAAGATCGCGTGCAGACCGATGGCGAAGGCGAGATAGCCGCGCTTCGCGCGGCTCCGCGCCGCGGCAAACACAAAAACGGAGAGCGAGATGTGCAGCAGCATCGCGCTCACGCGCTCAAGGCAGGCGAGCAGGCAGTAGCCGACGGTGTATTTTCCGAGGGAAGCGGCGATGGTCTGCACCGTCTCCATACTGCCGACGAGCTTCAAAAGCGCGTCCGTGTCGCCCGCGTTCCAATAGAGGGCAAACACAAGAGACAGCGTCAGCGACACGGCGGTAATGGATATCGCCTCGATGCCGCCGTGGCCGATGCCCGCCGTGACGGCGGCGGCGCGACCGTCATAACGGCGCATGACGGTCTTATACATGCAAAAGCGGCCGCACTCCTCGAAAATGCCCGCCGCCAGCGCACCGTAGAGCATATAGAGCCACGGACTGCTCAGGATCGCGCGGGAAACGGCGTTGTCGGAGAGGATGCAGAGGTAGTGCAGTCCCATCTCCAGACCCCGCGCGAAGAGGAGAAAGGTCAGCGCACCCCAGAGCGCGGGCAGCAGGTGGGCGCGCTCGGTCCTGCGCCACCAAATCAGAATGCCGATGGGCAGCAGAACGAAGAACGCCGCGGACGCGCCCATCGCGGCGAGCGACGAGGTGGGAACGGTCATTGCGCTCCCCCCTTCTCATGGCGGCGGTAGTAGAGATAGGAATACAGCACCGGAATGCCCACCGCCAGCGCAAGGAGAACAACGGTCACCGTCGGCCCACGCAGCTGCCAAAACGCGGACACGACCATCAGCAGTCCCGCGGTGACCCAAACAAAGCCTGCGACGCGGTGCGTGCGGGTCCAGTTCTCCTCGCTTGCAAGCGTCCACGGCAGCTTGATGCCCATGGTGCAGTTCCGCCGGAGCTTCGGCAGGTAGTTACCGAGGATGAGGAACAAAAGTCCCACGAACACCGGCGCCACGGTGCCGACGTGCATCTCATAGCCCAGTCCCGTGCCGAGCGTGAGCGCTCCGCCGAGCAGCGAGACTGCCGGACAGAACCACAGCATCACCGTCCGCAGCACCGGATTCACACTCTTCCGCTTCGTATCGCAGCTCTCGGCGTAGGAGCAGACGAGATGCAGCGCCAAGATCAGCAGCGGCAGGCCGAACACCGCCATGCCGCGCGGCGCCCAGCCGTTCGCTGTTCCGTCGAAGCCCCAATGCGTCGCCATCGTCTCTGGCAGGCGCGGGTAGAGAATGGCGCCCGCCAGCAGCGGCAGCAGGCAGACCAGCGAGGTCAGCAGCAGCTCTTTCTTGTTTGCCTTCACGGTTCCTTCTCCCCTTTCAGATCCTGTAACCACAGCAGCACCTCCTCGAGCACCGAGGCGTTGAGGCTGTAGTAGATAAAGTTCTTCTCGCGGCTTTCAAAGATAAGCCCCGCCTTCTTGAGCTGGGCGAGGTGGTACGAGACCGTCGCCGCCGTCATGTCGAAGCGGCTCGCGATGTCGCCCGCGGTCATGCGCCCGCCCTTGAGCAGATTCAGTATCTCGCGCCGCACGGGATCGCCCAGCGCCTTCATGGTTTCGCTTAGGCCCACGCCGCCCACCTCTTTCATAGTATTTAGAAAATTTTCTAAATAGAGGTTAGCACCATTCCGCCGGAATGTCAAGCGGTATTTAGAATTTTTTCTAAATACCGCTTTGCAGAAATGGAGCCGTCTCCTCAACGGAGAACGGCTCCTTTGATTTTGCTTTTACTGCTTTGCGCCCGCGAGCAGGTCGATGCCCATGGTGTAGCTCTCAAAGCCGTGGCCGCGGATCTGCGCGATACAGACCGGCGCGGTGACGGAGAGATGGCGGAACTCCTCGCGCTTTTCAATGTCGGAGATATGGACCTCCACCACCGGAATGGTGATGGCCTTGATGGCATCGCGGATGGCATAGCTGTAGTGCGCGTAAGCGCCGGGGTTGATGACGATGCCGTCGAACATGCCGTCGGCCTCCTGAATGGCGTCGATGATCGCGCCCTCGTGGTTGGACTGG
>DJRC01000017.1:13077-14522 GCA_002437735.1 Oscillospiraceae bacterium UBA6370
CGTGGTTGGACTGGAAGCACTCGACCGCGATGCCGCGGCTCTGGGCGTGGGCGTAAATGCGGGCGCAGAGGGCGGCGTAGTCCTCGCGGCCATAGATATCCGGCTCGCGCTTGCCGAGCAGGTTCATATTCGCGCCGTTGATGACCAGAATTTTCATGGCGTTTTCTCCTCTCCGTCCGCGCTTATTTGCCCTGCTGAGCAAGGAACGCGCGGTACTCCACGCTCTTGCGGTAGTAAAGCTCGCTGTTTTCCAGGCAGGACGCCTTCTGCTTGTCGTTCAGCGGCTTTGCGACCACGGCGGGAGAGCCGACGAGCAGGCTGCCCGCGGGCGCGTCCATCTTGCCGGTGACGACCGCGCCGGCGGCAATGATGCAGTCGTCGCCGATCTTTGCGCCGTCGAGCACGATGGCTCCCATGCCGACGATCACGCGGTCGCCGACCGTCGCGCCGTGAACGATGGCGCCGTGGCCGACGGATACATCGTCGCCGAGGGTGCAGAGGTTGTGGATCACCGCGCAGTCCTGAATGTTGCAGCGCCTGCCGATCTTGATGGGCTGCAGCTCCGCGCGGCAGACGCTGTTGAACCAGAAGGCGGTGCCTTCGCCGACGGTCACATCGCCGCAGACCACCGCGCCGGGCATGACAAGGACGTTCTCGTCCGTTTCAATGGGCTTGAAATTCATCGTGTTCTCCTCCGTTTTTCTCTTATCTGCGCCCTTACAGGGCAAAATTTCCGCTACGGAACACCGCCAGCTCGCGGCCGTCGTGCGTCGTGCCGGTGATGGAGAGGTCGGCGGTGCCGACCATGAAATCGACGTGCGTGAGCGAGTGGTTCAGCCCGTGGGCATCCAGCTCCTCGCGCGTCATCCGCTCGCCGCCGGCGATGCACTCGGGGTACGCCTCGCCGAAGGCGAGGTGGCAGGAGGCATTCTCGTCGTAGAGCGTGTTGTAGAACAGCAGCCCGCTGTTGCGGATGGGGCTGTCGTAGGGCACCAGCGCGACCTCGCCGAAATAGCGCGCGCCGTCGTCCACCGCGATGGCGGCGTTGAGCACGTCCTCGCCGCGCGAGGCCCGGGCCTCGACGATGCGGCCCTCCCTCACGGTGAAGCGGATATCCTCGATGATGCTGCCGTTGTTCACCAGCGGCAGCGCCGCGCAGACCGTGCCGTTGACGCCGGTCCTGAGCGGCGCGGTGAAGATCTCCTCCGTGGGCAGATTGGCGACGAAGCCGATGCCCGCGGGCGTTTCGGAGTTGCCCGCCGCCCAGAGGTGATCGTCCGGCAGCTCGATGGTAAGGTCGGTACCGAGGGAATTGGTGTAGTGCAGGCTCTTGAAGCGCAGCGCGTTGAGCCTTTCCTTGCGCGCGGTCAGCAGCGCGATGTGCTCGCGCCAGCGCGCCTCGGCGTTTCCGTCGCCGGTGACGCGCACGGTTTTCAGGATCGCGT
>DJRC01000017.1:14634-26256 GCA_002437735.1 Oscillospiraceae bacterium UBA6370
GCGGCGATGGGCGCGCCCGCGACGCACCACGGAAAGCCGTTCGCCATCTGGAGCCGGTCGAAGGTCTCGCGCTCGGCGGACGAGGTGCGCTGCGCGGCGACGAGTCGCGCGGGCGAAACGCCCAGCAGCGTTTCGGGGTCCTCCGCGTCGATGCGCAGATAGGCCGCGCCCTCATTGGCGTAATCGGTAAAGAACGCCTTGCGCCACGCGCGGGGCGTTTCAAAGGCGGCGTCCTGCGCGCGTAGGAAGCGCTCGCGGGTGGTAAAGTCGTCCGTCCAGTTCAGCACGACCTCGCCCGCACCGAGGTCATAGGCCGCCGACGCGCACAGCCGCGCGAACGGCGCGCACTCCACGGGAGACGAGAGAATGAGCGTCTGCCCCTTTTGCAGGTTCAGTCCGACGAAAACGATCAGATGCGCGTATTCGCGCAGCTTTTCTTCCACAAAAACACCTCCTTGAAAATCGGGTATGCTTGCCCTGCGGTGCTTTTCACAGGAACAGAATACCACGCTCCGCCGCGCTTGAAAAGGGGAAATTCGGCGACAAAGCCAAAACGCTCAGATGCCCAGCAGGAGCGAAGCGAAGCGGAAATAGATGATTAGTGATATGGCGTCCACGATGGTAGAGATGAACGGCGAGGCCATGACTGCGGGGTCAAGCCCGATCCTTTCGGCGAGGATCGGCAGCGAGCAGCCGACGAGCTTGGCGAAAAAGACGACGAACACCAGCGTCAAGCACACGACAAGCGCCACGGTGGGCGTGACTGCCGCGTTATGCAGCAGGGCACGGTCCACAAGCATCATCTTCACGAAATTCGCGCCGCCGAGGCAGGCGCCGCAAAGCAGCGCCACGCGCAGCTCCTTCCAGATGACATGGCCGAGGTCGGAAAACTCCACCTCGTCGAGCGAGAGTGCGCGGATCACGGCGGTGCTCGCCTGCGTGCCGCTGTTGCCGCCCGTGCCGGTGAGCATCGGAATGAAGGAATTGAGCACAATGCAGGCCGCCAGAGCCGTTTCGTAATGGTTGAGGATGATGCCGGTGAAGGTCGCCGAGAGCATGAGGACGAGCAGCCACGGGATACGCGCCTTCCACGTTTCCAGTACACCGGTCTTGAGATAGGGCTTGTCCGAGGGCAGCATGGCCGCCATCTTTTCGAAGTCCTCCGTGGTCTCCTCCTCCATGACGTCGATGGCGTCGTCAACGGTGATGATGCCGACGAGCCGGTTTTCCTTATCGACGACCGGCAGAGCGATGAAGTTGTACTTTGAGAAGGTCTGCGCCACGTCCTCCTTATCCTCCAGCGTGGTGACAGAGATCACGTTGGGGTCCATAATGTCCTCGATGCTGTCGTCCTCGTCGGAGAGGAGGATCGTGCGCAGAGAGGCGATGCCGAGCAGCTTGCGCGCGGGGTCCACCACATAGCAGACGTTGATGGTCTCCTTGTCCGTGCCGGTGCGGCGGATGCGCTTGAGGGCGTCCTCGACCGTCATGTCGCGCTTGAGGTCGACGAACTCCGTCGTCATCAGCGAGCCGGCGGTATCCTCGGGATACTTGAGAATTTCATTGATGCTCTTGCGGGTGTCGGGGTCGGCGTGCTTCAAGATGCGCTTGACCACGCCCGCGGGCATCTCCTCGACGATATCGACAGCATCGTCGAGATACAGCTCGTCAAGCACCTCCTTCAGCTCGGTGTTGGAAAAGCCGCGGATGAGCATTTCCTGTACATCCGGCTCCAGCTCAACGAACAGCTCCGCCGCCGGCTCCTTGGGCAGCAGGCGGAACAGCAGCGGCAGCATCTCCTCGGGCAGATCGTCGAACAGGTCGGCGATATCGGCGGGCTCCAGCTCGACTAAAATGTCGCGCAGCGCCTTATACTGCTTTCGGCGGGTCATCTCCTCTATTTCCTCCAGCAGCTCGTCGCGGCGTTCTTCAAAATCGATCATGCGCTGTTCCCCCTTTCTCCAAAGCTGACCGGCGCGGGCCAAGGGATAAAAAAAGCCCGCAGGCCTTCCTCCGGTACCAAGGCTGCGGGAGCGACAATGACAAAAATCGCGCTTTGCGATCTTCCTTACCGTTCAAGCTTTAGCATCATCAGGCGGTGAAACTGCGTTAGATGGCACCTTGGTTTCGATGCCAACTGTTCAAACCCTCGCATCGTGTCTCCACGACTCTGCGGCAGCAGTCCATATCCTGATGGTAGCCTTACCTACCGGACGAATATTTATTTACCTTATTATAGTATGCGTTTTTCCCTTCCTTGTCAAGCGTTTTCCCGATTTTTCCGGCCCGTTTTCCCCGCGGCGGCGCGGCGGAAATCTTTCTCTTTCCTTTTTGGGCTTGCTGTGCTATAGTAATGTTGTTTTTATAGGGCTTCGTGAAGAATGAACAGGGCGGAGGTGAGCGGGATTTGCTCGAGCGCGTGATGCACAATCGGTTTTTTCGCGGCACGGCGCTGTTCGTGCGCCGCTACTTTGACCACCGCGTGGCCCGCGACAGCGCGGCGCTGACGTATTACCTGCTCTTTGCGATGTTCCCGCTGCTCATCTTCCTGAGCAACCTCGTCGGCTTCTTCGCCGTGGACATTGAGGGCTTCCTGCGCCAGCTCGGCACCATCATCCCCGCCGAGGTGCTGGACCTGCTGATCCAGTACCTGCGCTACGTTTCGCGCGTATCGAGCCGGACGCTGATGACCTTCAGCCTGATTTTTTCCATCTGGTTCCCGATGCGCGCGGCCAACGCGCTGCTGCTGAGCGTGCGCAAGGCCTACGGCATGGGGCGTCCCACGCAGTTCCTCCGTCATCAGGCCAAGGTGTTTCTTTACACCATCTGCCTGATCCTCACGATCCTGCTCTCGCTGGTGCTTGTGACGGTGGGCCGCAGCGTGCTGAACTTCTGCGCGGACTACTTCCATTTCAGCGCCATCCTGACCGACGGCTTCATCGAGCTGTGGTCGACGCTGCGCTTCGTGTTCCTCGGCTGCATCGTCTTTCTCGCGCTCGCCGTGCTCTACGGTCTCGCGCAGGAGACGCGGAGCGTCCACTATGTCTGGCCCGGCGTGCTCTTTTCGCTCACGGCCTGGATGGTCCTCTCGCTGCTCTTCTCGCTTTATGTGGAAAACGCGGCGAACTATTCCGTCATCTACGGCTCCATCGGCGCCATCATCGTGCTGCTGCTATGGCTGTATCTCTCGGCGACCATGATGATCATGGGCGCGGAATTCAACAGCGTTCTGATGGAAATGAAGACCGCGCGCGGCTGAGGCGCGCGGATACAAAGGCTATTACGCGCCGCGCGGTGCGCGGCAGAACGGAGAACAAGGCATGAAGATCATCATTGTCGGATTGGGCAAGGTCGGCTACGCCATTGCCCAGCAGATGGTCGGCGAGGAGCACGACCTGGTTTTGGTGGACGAGAGCGCCGCCGTGATCGAGCACGCCGACGCCACGCTCGACGCCATGTGCGTTGAGGGCAACGGCGCGTGCGCGAGCGTGCTGCTGCGCGCCGGTGTGCGCGACGCCGACCTGGTCATCGCCGCCACGGCGGACGACGAGGTGAACCTCGTCTGCTCGCTGATGGCGAAAAAGCTGGGCGCCAAGCACACGGTCGCCCGCGTGCGCAACCCCGAATACTTCCGCGACGCGCCGATCCTGCGCCGCGAGATCGGTCTGGACATGATCATCAACCCCGAATACGCCGCCGCGCAGGAGATCGCGCGCATCCTGCGCGTGCCCGCCGCGTTCAGCGTGGAGAGCTTCGCCCGCGGCACGGTGGAGCTCATCGGCTTCCAGATCACCGAGCAGGACGGCATGGCCGGCAAGAGCCTAATCGAATACAACAAGCTCCATCCCAACGCGCTGCTGCTGTGCGCGGCCAAGCGCGGTGGCGAGGTGCTGGTGCCGAACGGCCACTTTGTCCCGCAGGCCGGCGACCGCGTCTACGCCATCGGCACGCCGACCGAGACCGCCCGCGTGCTGCGCAGCATGGGCCGCGACACTTCGCCCATCCGGCAGCTGAGCGTGGTCGGCGGCGGGCGCATCGCGCTCTACCTTGCCTGGGCACTCGACGGCATGGGGATGCACATCACCATCGTCGAGCAGAATGAGGAAAAGTGCATGGCGATCGCCGAGAAGCTGCCGAAGGCGACCATTCTCCACGGCGACGGCACGGACCATGACCTGCTCGAATCCGAGGGCATCTTCGACGCGGACGCCTTCGTCTCCCTCACGGGGCGCGACGAGGAGAATCTGCTCATGGCGCTCACCGCGAAGGACGCCGGCGTCGCCAAGGTCCTGCCGAAGATGTCGCGTCCGAACTACACCGCGCTGGTGCACGACCTCGGCATCGACACCGTCATCTCCCCCAAGGACGTGACGGCCAGCCAGATCTCCAGCTATGTCCGCGGCCTCGCGAACTCGCAGGGCAGCGCCGTGGAGAGTCTGCATAAGCTCCTCGGCGGCGCGATGGAGGCGGTGGAATTCACCGCGACCGGCGCGACGCACTTCCTCAATACGCCCCTCAAGGACCTCAACTTCAAGCCGGGGCTGCTGGTCGCCGCCATCGTCCACGGCGGCAAGCTCCTTATCCCCGGCGGCCACTCCATCATCTCGGAGGGCGACCGTGTGATCGTGGTGGCAAAATCCCTGTTCCTCAAGGACCTCAACGACATTCTGGTCCGTTGATCCGCTGCACGGAGGAAGGCGCGACATGAACAAAAAGCTCATTTTCAAAATAATCGGCATCATCTTAGGCATTGAGGGCATCTTTCTTCTGATCCCCTTTGTCATCGCGCTCGTCTGCCGGGAAAATACCGCCGCCTTCGGCGTCACGGCGCTGCTCTGCCTTGCGGTCGGCCTGCCGCTGAGCCGCCTGCGCACAGCCAAAACGCGCCTGCAGAACCGTGACGGCTATGTCGCCGTGGCGCTCGGCTGGATCGTGCTGTCCGCCTTCGGCGCGCTGCCCTATACGCTCAGCGGCTGCTGCGGCTATGTGGACGCGCTGTTTGAGACCGTTTCCGGCTTCACGACGACGGGCGCCTCCATCTTCGGCGCGCCGGCCTCGCTGCCGCGCGGCATCCAGCTCTGGCGCGCGCTGACGCAATGGCTCGGCGGCATGGGCGTTCTCGTCCTGCTGCTCGCGCTGATGCCGAAGCTCGGCGAGGGCAGCGTCAACCTGATGAAGGCCGAAAGCCCCGGCCCCATCTCCTCCAAGCTGCTGCCGCGCACGAACGACACGGCCAAAATGCTTTACAGCATCTACATTCTCCTCACGGCGGCGGAAACGCTCGCGCTCCGCGCGGCGCGGATGCCGTGGTTCGACGCGGTGACCACCGCGCTCACGACCATCTCGACCGGCGGCTTCTCCGTCCGCAACGAAAGCATCGCCTACTACCAGTCCTCGGCGGTCAACTGGATCATCGTGGTCTTCATGTTCGTCTCGTCGGTCAATTTCACGCTTCTGTTTCTGGCCGGTACACGGCGCTGGCGGGAGGTCCTGCGCAGCGACGAGCTGCGCGTCTACTCCGGCATCGTGTTCGGCTCGTCCGCGCTCATCGCGCTCGATCTTGTTCTCAAAACGGGCCGTTCCGTCGGCTCCGCCATCGAGCACGCGGCCTTTCAGGTCACAACGCTCATTTCCACCACCGGCTACTGCACAGAGGATTTCGACCTCTGGCCGCAGTTCAGCCGTCTTGTGCTGCTCGTTGTGATGTTCGCCGGCGGCTGCGCCGGCTCGACCGCCGGCGGCATCAAGGTCTCGCGCATCGTGCTGCTCTTCAAGGGACTCAAGCGCGACCTGCGCCGCATCCTGCACACGCGCGAGGTGCGCCCCATCACGCTCGACGGGCAGCGCGTGGAGGAGGATACCATCTCCTCCGTTTCCCTCTTCTTCTTTGCCTATATGATCATCCTCTTTTTCTCCGCGCTGATCGTCTCGCTCGACGAGCTGGATTTCACCTCCGCTTTCACGGCATCCCTGACCTGCATCAGCAACGTCGGCCCCGGCCTCAGCCTTGTCGGCCCGACGTGCAACTTTGGCTTTCTCTCGCCGCTCTCAAAGCTCGTGCTCTCGTTTACGATGCTCCTCGGGCGACTGGAGATCATGCCTCTGCTCGTGCTGTTCTTCCCGTCCGTGTGGCAGAAAAAATAAGCCCGCACCCAAAGCCGCTCCCTCGGGAGCGGCTTTTTTTACAGAATTTGGTTGACAAGTGTTTACCTTTCTGCTATGCTGGGTTCAGACAGGTATACAGCTGTATACCGAAAGGAGGAATGTCCCGTGTCCTGCAATCTGACCGACGCGGAGTGGAAGCTGATGCACCGTCTCTGGGAGCAGTCCCCGCAGACCATCACGCAGCTCACCGCCGCGCTTTCCGCCGAGACCGGCTGGGAGAAGCACACCGTCATCACCATGCTCACACGGCTGGAGGCCAAGGGCGCGGTGCGCCACGAGGCCGGCGGGCGCGCCAAGCAGTTCTATCCCGCCGTCGCGCAGAGCGACGCCGCCCGCACCGAGACCGAGAGCTTTCTCGGTAAGGTCTACGGCGGCAGCCTGGGCCTGATGATGAGCGCCATGGTCGAGGGCCGCGCGCTCACACAGGAAGACATCGACGAGCTGACCGCCATTTTGGAGCAAGCGGGAGGGAACACGAAATGAAAGAGATCCTTTTGACTTCCTCGGCTTTGATCCTTGCGCTGCTGGCGCTGCGGCAGCTGTTCCGCCGCACCGTCTCGCGCCGGATGCAGTATGCGCTCTGGCTTTTGGTGCTCGTGCGGCTGCTCGTGCCGGTGAACGTCGGCACACTGGCGCACAATGTGCTCTCCGCCGCCGAGCCGGTGCAGGCCGTTGTGGAGGAGCGGCTGGATACCCCCGTGCTGTACGTTCAGGACGGCACAGAGCGGCGCCCCGCACAGCTTTTGCCCGGCAAGGAGTCGCAGGGTGAGCCGCAGTCTCCGCCGTCCGACGCAGCGCAGAGCGCCCCTGCCGACGAATATTCTATCGTGACACCGACCTACCGAACCGTCACGCTTTCCGAAGCGCTCACCTACGTCTGGTACGCCGGTATGCTGATCGTGGGCGCGTGGTTCCTTTTCACCAACCTGCGCTTCGCCCGCGCGCTGCGCAAGGCGCGCACACCTTACCGCGTCGAGGGCTGCCGCTATCCGGTCTATCTCGTGTCCGCGCTGCCCTCGCCGTGCCTGTTCGGTGTGCTGCGCCCCGCCGTTTACCTGAACGAAAAGGCGCTGCAAAGCCCCGACGCCCTGCGCTTCGTGCTCGCGCACGAGCAGACGCACGCGCGGCACCTTGACCCGCTGTGGTCGCTGCTGCGCGGCGTGTGCCTGACCGTCTACTGGTTCGACCCGCTCGTGTGGCTCGCGGCGGTGCTCTCGCGCGAGGACGGCGAGCTGGCCTGCGACGAGGGGACGCTCCGCGCGCTCGGCGCGGACGAGCGCGCCGCCTACGGCAAAACGCTGCTCGCGCTCGTGCCCGTGTGCGACAAGCCGCAGAACCCGCTGCTTGGCGCGACGACCATGACCAGCGGAAAAAGGAGCCTCAAGGAGCGCATCACACGCATCGCGGAGAACCGGCAGGCCAAGGCCGCGGCGGTGTTCGCCGTCGTCGCGCTCGCGGCGCTCGTGTGCGCGGTGAGCTTCACCGGCGCGCCGGATACGACGCCCGAGGTCACGCAGGAATGGTACGACGCGGGCTTCACGACCGAGGACGCGCAGGCCTGTCTCGAATTTCTCGACTGGGCGGCGGAGCTTGACGGCAGCAAAATAACAGGCTGCGGCGCATGGGACGCCGAGACCGGCGCAGTCCACTTCCTTCTGGAGGAGCCCTCCGATGATACGTCCGCGCAGATCGAAGCACTCGAGGGCATTCTCCGCAGCGTCCGTGCGGAGGAGCTTACTCCATTCGCAGCCTACGATGGAGAAGTCCGTTATACGCTCACCTTCAACGATGATTATACCGGCTATTATGGCTTTTCGCTGAGCGAGAATGGGCAAGTTACGCTGGACGCACCCGCGGAGTACGAAACCGAGGGAGAGCCATTTTCCTACATGAAGGCCGTCGCCGTCGTGGACAACGCGGAACTAACACAAGCTCTGTACCGATTGCTCCGCCCCGCACTTCTTGACGGTCTGACGGCGGCACAGCGTGACGCCGTCGACAGCTTCCTGCACTGGGCGCGAGCTCTGCGCACAGAGGACATTCTCAACCTGCAATTCCGCGATGGCAGCAGCTCGCGCTTCCTCGTCGATGCAGAGCTGACCGCACTTTCGGCGCAGCTCGTGCCCGCACTCAACGCCCTCACTGAGGCGGACCTCTACACGCAGCAGGGCTACGGCGACAGCGCGTACTACACGCTCTCCGTCATCACGCAGGACGGCGAACGGTACACCTTCTTCTGCGGCTTCGACCGCGTGCGGCTCCTGCATCCCACCTTTGAGCCGGGGCTCTCCTCAAGCTATCCCAGCGACCGCCCGACGCTTTGGATCGACAGTCCCGCGCTGATGGCGTGCATCGGCAGTCTGGAAGCCTCGCCCGCGCCTTTGCCGGACTTTGAGACCGTCGACCCGACGCCGCTCGCGGATATTCTGCCCGCGCGGGAGCCGTGGATGACCATTCCCCTTGCCGGCAAGGTGCAGCGCATCGAGGATCTCCGCATCCCCTCCGATGACCTTGACTGGCTCACGCAGATGGACATGGACGGCGACGGCGTGTGTGAGATCGTCAACAGCTCTCCCAACTTCCCCGCGATCTACTATAAGCGCGGCGGTCAGATTTACGGCGTCGACCTCAGAAGTATCATCACCGCCGCGTGGCCGGAGCTGAGCTACTGGGATTATACTTCCGCCGCTCCCGCCAGCCGTTCGGTCCTCCTCAGCGGCTTGTCTGCGGGCGACGCTCCCAGCGATGGGGTCAACTTCACGCGCTATCTCTACTTCGACGGTGAAAACCTGCTGCTCTACAAGCCAGACCGCAGCCACACCGACCACGTCGCCGACGCGACGCTTGCTGACCCGAGCGTTCCCGCTGAGGTCACCGCGCGGGCAAAGCAGCTCGTCCGGCAGCGGTACGACACCCTTGCGGGCAGCGCCGCGCAGTACGACGACTGGTACACGAGCGTCTCCTTCCTCGGCACGGAGAATCGCTACGAGGGCCTGACGCTGGAGATCTATTGCTTCAGCCAGCATTACCACGCGCAAAAGCCGGAAAAAATCCTGCTCGCGGGCGGCACAGAGGTGGACGAGGACGGCTGGGCCATTCTGGACGGCGACACGGTCCTGGACGGTCCCTATATCGTCTGCCTCATGGGCGGCGCGCGGCGCATGTTAGAGGGCAGCATGAGCGGCGATTGCAGCACGGGCAGCCCCGCCTACTACGCCGATCTGACGGCGCTGCTGGCGGAAAACGGCATCCTCCGCCCCGACGATCTGGACGGTGACAGGCTGAACGAGGTCATGGAAAGCCGCAGCCTCATCTTTCTCGACTGGCTGGGCGAATACGACGCTGCCGAGCAGGAACGTGCGCTCGAAAGGCTGAGCGCCTACCGCGCCTCGCTCACCGACAGCTACACCCTTGAGAGGTTCTCCCTCTATGTCGACTATCTGTGCGGCGGCCTCGACGGTCTGACCGACGCGGGCCGCGCCGCGCAGGAGCGCTTCCGCGCGAAATTCGGATGAACGACCAAACGGCAATTTTGTGCATTTTTTTCGAGAGCCGCCCTTGCAAAGGGCGGCTCTTTGCGGTAGAATAATCGAACTGCCGCCTTGGCGGCGGTCGAGTTTATCAACAAATGAGGTGTTCAGAAAGCATGAAACGCGAATCCTTCCGCTCCCGTCTGGGTTTCCTGCTGGTGAGCGCGGGCTGCGCCATCGGCATCGGCAACGTGTGGCGCTTCCCCTACATCGCCGGCAAGAACGGCGGCGGCTACTTCGTTCTCTTCTACCTGCTCTGCCTGCTCGTGATGGGCGTGCCCGTGCTGACGATGGAGCTGGCCGTCGGCCGCGCGAGCCGCAGGAGCGCCGTGCTCTCCTATAAGGCGCTGGAAAAGCCGGGTCAGAAATGGCACATCCACGGCTGGTTCTGCCTGCTCGGCTGCTATCTGCTGATGATGTACTACACCACCGTCTCCGGCTGGATGGTCAGCTACTTCGGCAAGTTCCTCACCGGCGCGTTCCATTCCGGCATGAGCACGGACGAGGTCGCGAGCGCCTTCGGCGCGATGCTCTCCTCCCCCGGCGAAATGGCGCTCTGGGCCGAGGTCGTGGTCGTCGCGGGCTTCCTGGTCTGCTCCTTCGGCCTGCAAAAGGGTCTTGAGCGCGTGACGAAGGTCATGATGCTCTGCCTGCTGGTGCTCATTCTCGTGCTCGCCGGTCACAGCCTGACGCTCTCCGGCGCGGCGGAGGGCATGAGGTTCTACCTCGTGCCCTCGATGGATTCCATCCGCGAAAACGGCTTCGGCAGCCTCGTCACCGACGCGATGAATCAGGCGTTCTTCACGCTCTCGCTCGGCATCGCCGCCATGGAGATCTTCGGCAGCTACATGAGCGACGAGCACACCCTGCCCGGCGAAGCCGTGCGCATCTGCGCGCTCGACACCTTCGTGGCGCTGATGGCGGGCACCATCATCTTCCCCGCCTGCTTCACCTTCGGCGTAACGCCGGACAACGGCCCCTCCTTGATTTTCCAGACCCTGCCGCCGGTCTTTATCAACATGGCGGGCGGGCGCTTCTGGGGCGCGCTGTTCTTCCTGTTCATGATCTTCGCGAGTTTCTCCACCGTGCTGGCGGTGTTTGAAAACATCCTCGCCATCTGCATGGACACCTTCGGTATCAGCCGCAAGAAGGCCGTGCTCATCAACGGCATCCTCATCGCCGTTCTCAGCCTGCCCTGCGTGTTCGGCTACAACATCTGGAGCGACTTCCATCCCCTGCCCGGCAAGGACGTGCTCGACAGCGAGGACTTCCTCGTGAGCAACCTCCTGCTGCCCATCGGCTCGCTCGTCTACCTCCTCTTCTGCGTGACGAAGTGGGGCTGGGGCTTCGACAAGTATCTTGCCGAGGCCAACAAGGGCACGGGCCTCAAGTTCGCCCGCTGGCTCAAGCCCTACTTCCAGTGGGTGCTGCCGATCTTGATCGTCATCATCCTGCTGCAGGGCCTCTAAAAAGCGCAGAAAACCGGCGTCCGTTTCAAACGGACGCCGGTTTTTTGTTGTGTCTGTTACGCAGTCGGGCTCGTCTCCGCGCGGGAGACCGCGGTGAAGTAGCTGTGGCCGAAGCAGTCGTGGCTCACGCCGGTGAGGCCCTCGCGCAGGAGGTACGCCGTGCCGGAGAAGCAGAGCGGTGAAACGGCGCTGTCCTCGAGCAGCATCGCCTCCGCGTCGTGCAGGAAGGCCGCGCGGGCGGTCAGGTCGCCGGTCGATTCCGCCACGCCGACGAGCAGGTCGAAGGTGTCGTTGCGGTAGCCGCAGACGTTGCTCTCCGACGTGCCGCGGAACGGCAGCAGGTACTCCATCGGATCGTCGCAGCGGGCCGTGAGCGTGGTAAGCGAGAGGTCAAAATCACCGGCGGCGAGCGCCGCGTCAAGCTCCTCGGCGCTCACGCCCACCAGCTCGACCGCCAC
>DJRC01000040.1:0-2987 GCA_002437735.1 Oscillospiraceae bacterium UBA6370
CCGCCCACCATCAGGACCTTGTGGATATTGTTTCCGGTGAGACCGGCGTCGCTCATGGCCTGCTTGACGGGGCCGGCGGTCGCTTCGACCAGATGCGCGGTCAGCTCGTTGAACTTCGCGCGGGTGAGGGTGAGGTCGAGGTGCTTCGGGCCGGTGGCGTCGGCGGTGATATAGGGCAGGTTGATGTTGGTGGAGGTCACACCGGACAGCTCGATCTTGGCCTTCTCGGCGGCTTCCTTCAGGCGCTGCATGGCGACCTTGTCGCCGCTGAGGTCCACGCCGTCGGTGCGCTTGAACTCGCTGACCATCCACTTCATGATGCACTCGTCGAAGTCGTCGCCGCCGAGACGGTTGTTGCCGGCGGTGGCAAGAACCTCGATCACGCCGTCGTCGATGTCGAGGATGGAGACGTCGAACGTGCCGCCGCCGAGGTCGTAGACCATGACCTTCTGGCTCTGCTCCTTATCCACGCCGTAGGCGAGGGCGGCAGCGGTCGGCTCGTTGATGATACGCTTGACCTCAAGACCGGCGATCTTGCCGGCGTCCTTGGTGGCCTGACGCTGAGAGTCGGTGAAGTACGCGGGAACGGTGATGACCGCCTCGGTGACGGTCTGGCCCAGATAGGCCTCCGCGTCGCTCTTGAGCTTCTGCAGGATCATCGCGCTGATCTCCTGCGGGGTGTAGGCCTTGCCGTCGATGGTGACCTTGTGATCCGTGCCCATCTCACGCTTGATGGAGGAGATGGTGCGGTCGGGGTTGGTGATGGCTTGACGCTTGGCGACCTGGCCGACCATACGCTCGCCGGTCTTGGAGAACGCGACGACGGACGGCGTGGTGCGGTTGCCCTCCGCGTTGGGGATCACGACGGCTTCGCCGCCTTCCATAACGGCAACGCAGCTATTGGTAGTACCTAAATCAATACCGATGACTTTAGACATAATTTTGTCCTCCTGAATCTATCTTAATTTTATTTGTTTGCGATTTTAATTGGCGACCTTGACAATCGCGAAACGCAGAACCTTGTCGCCGAGCATGAAGCCTTGCTGCAGGACCTCGACCACGGTATTTTCGCCGCAGCTCTCGTCCTCGATGTGCATCACGGCATTGTGCCGCTCGGGATCAAATTCCTTGCCCACGCAGTCGATCGGCGTGACGCCGAGCTTGGTGAGCGCTTCTTTGTATTGGTTGAAGATCATCTCAAGCCCCTTCTTGTGGGGATCGTCGTCCTCCGCGCCGAACTGGGCGAGGCCGCGCTCGAGATTGTCGTACACCGGAAGCATACCCTTGATGGTGTCGATTTTCGCGTTGGCGTAGATGCCTTCCTTTTCCTTGGCGGTGCGTTTGCGGTAGTTATCGTATTCGGCGGCGAGCCGCAGATACTGGTCGTGCTCCTCGGCAAGCTGCTTGGCAAGGCCCTCCATCTTCTCCATCTGCTCGCGCGTGACGGTGAAGGTCTCGGCCTTCGCCTCCGCCTTCTTATCCTCGGGGGGGAGCTCCTTTTCCTCGGCAGCTGCGGCCTGCGGCTCCTTTTCGGGGGTCTCGGGCTGTGCGTTCTGCTTATCCTTCTTCGGCATTTCTTACTCCTTCTCTTCCTTGGGCGGAAGCTCGCTTTTTCCGAACATCCGCGTCAGACTGTCTGCAAAGTAGCTCAACCGTGCGGTCACGGTGGCGTAATCCATTCTTGTGGGGCCGACCACGCCGACCAGCCCGCGCATCCCGCCGCCGATGTCATAGCTGGCGACGACGACGCTCGTGTCGCGCAGCGCCTCGTTGACGTTCTCCGGTCCGATAAGGATCTTCAGCGGGGTGTCGTCCTCGGGGACCGGAAGATTTTCCTTGTTGTCCACAAAGAACGTCATCAAATCGTGCGCCTTGTCGAGGTCGCGGTACTCGGGCATCTTCAAGATCTGACTCGCGCCGGTGGTGAACACGTCCTTTTTGGCGGCTTCCTCCAGAATTTCGGCGGCATAGCCGACCGTCGTGGAGAGCACCAGAAACAGCTCCGGCGCGATCTGATCGGAAAGCCCCATGAGCTTCGCACTCATCTCCTCGCGGGACTGCTTGGTGAAGTGCGTGTTGAGCAGGGCGCTCAGATCGGTGAGCCGCGCGCGGTCAAACGCGAGCGGCGAGCGCTGCAGCTGGGACTTCACGCGGCTGTCGTCCGTCATCACGACGGTGATGAAGCTTGTATCGTCCACGCCCAACAGCTCGAAGCGCTTGACGGTCACGCCGCTTTTGCCCTCGGCGACCGCGTAGGCGGGATAATCGACGATGGAGGATACCATCTGCCCGGCCTGCGAGATCATGCTGCCCGCGGCGGACATTTTATCCTGCAGCGTTTCGTTGATCTCTTCCGCTTCCGCCTCGGAGACCTCGCGCCGCTCCATCAGCTCATTGACGTATAGCCGGTAGCCCTTGGGGGACGGCACGCGGCCGGCGGAGGTGTGCGGCTGCTCGAGGTAGCCCAGATCGGAAAGCTCGGCAAGCTCATTGCGCACGGTGGCGGAGGAAACACTCCCGCCCATCTCCTGCGCGATGGCCTTCGAGCCGACCGGCTCGGCGGAGGCAATGTAATCCTCGATCACACGCTTGAGTATCTGCTTTTTGCGTGCGCTCAGCTCCATGCCTCCGACCTTCTCTCATAGATTTAGCACTCCTTATCCTCGAGTGCTAAACGCAGTGTACCACCAGTGTATGCCAATGTCAATAGGGCGGCGTGTAAACAGTTTGTGAACTAAGATTGGATAAAAGAAGAAGAGGAAAACCGGAAACGGTTTTCCTCTTCCTTTTTGCAACGGGATGCCTTATTCGGCCTTCGGAGCCTCTGCGGCCTTCGCAGCGGCGGCAGCCTCGGCAGCAGCCTTGGCGGCAGCGGCCTTCTTCTCGGCCATGGCCTTCTGCGCGGCCTTGAACTTCTCCTTCTCCTCGGGAGTAGGAATGGGTTCGATGGCGTTCTTCGGGCAGGCCTTGGCGCACATGGTGCAGTT
>DJRC01000040.1:3088-10080 GCA_002437735.1 Oscillospiraceae bacterium UBA6370
CGCTCGCACATACCGCAGGCGATGCAGGAGTTGGCGCAGACCTTGGTGACGGCAGGACCCTTGTTCTTGTTCGCGCAGTTGACGAACACCTTCTGCTTGTAGGGGACCTCGACGATCAGCTTGCGCGGGCAGGCCTCACGGCAGGCGCCGCAGTTGGTGCACTTTTCCTTGTCGACCTCGGCGACGCCCTTGTCGTTGATGTGCAGGGCGTCGAACTGGCAGGCGGCGACGCAGGAGCCGAAGCCCAGGCAGCCGAAGGAGCAGGCGGTCGGGCCGCCGGCGACCTTGAGGGCACCCACGCAGTCGGCAATGCCGACGTACTCGAAGTTTTTCACAGCGGCATCGCCGCCGTTGCAGATGACATGAGCGACCATCTTCTCACCGGAGGGCGCTTCCATGCCCATGATCGCGGCGATCTTGGCAGCGCCCTCCGCGCCGGCGGGCGCGCAGGCGGTGACGGGAGCCTTGCCGGCGAGGATCGCTTCCGCGCAGCCGGCGCAGCCGGGGTAGCCGCAGCCGCCGCAGTTTGCGCCGGCCAGGCACTCCTGAATCTTGGGCAGACGCTCGTCGACCTTGACCTCAAAGACCTTTGCGGCGACCGAGAGGATCAGGCCGAACACGATCGCGATCGCGCCCAGAACGAGGACAGCAAAAATGATATTTTCCATATTCCATTACCCTCCTTACACGGGCCAGACCTGCAGGCCGGAGAAGCCCATGAATGCCAGGGCGATCAGACCTGCGGTGATCAGCGCGATGGGGAAGCCTTCAAAGCACTTGGGATAGTCGGCGAACTGCACGCGCTCACGGATGGTGGAGAACAGGTAGATCGCCAGCAGAAAGCCGAGGCCGCCGGTGATGCCGTAGACCACAGACGCGATGAAGGTGTAGTCGTTCTGCACGTTCAGCAGCACCACGCCGAGCACGGCGCAGTTGGTGGTGATGAGCGGCAGGTACACGCCCAGAGCCGTGTACAGAGACGGCATGGCCTTCTTGAGGAACATCTCGATGAACTGCACGAGGCCGGCGATGACGAGGATGAACGCCACGGTCTGCATATAGCCAAGGTCCAGCGCAATGAGCAGCTTGTTCACGCCGAAGCAGACGGCGGAGGCGATGCCCATGACGAAGGTGACCGCGAGCCCCATGCCGATAGCGGTGTCGCTCTTCTTGGAGACGCCGAGAAACGGGCAGATACCGAGGAACTGCGCGAAGATGAAGTTATTGGTCAGGATCGCGCCGAGGGAAATGGCAAGCAAGGACGTGATACTCATTTAGTTGCCCTCCTTTTCGTTCTTTTCCGCGGCCTTCTTCTCGCTTCTGGCGAGCGCCCACTGCATCACGGCGATGAGCGTGCCGAGGCACAGGAAGCCGCCGACGGGCAGCACGAGCATCAGGGCCGGCGTGTAGGACGCGGGCATGATCTGAATGCCCATTAGGGTGCCGGCGCCGAGCAGCTCGCGCACCGTGCACATGATGACCAGAACGACGGTGTAGCCGATGCCCTGGCAGATGCCGTCCACCGCGGAGGCGGCGACGGAGTTCTTGCTGGCAAAGGCCTCGGCACGGCCGAGCACGATGCAGTTGACGACGATCAGCGGAATGAACACGCCGAGACTCTTGGCGATGTCGGGGAAGAACGCCTGCAGGCACAGGTCAACGATGGTGACGAAGCCTGCGATGACGACGATGTAGCACGCGATACGCACTTCGTTGGGGATGATCTTGCGCAGGAGCGAAATAAAGATGTTGGAGAGCGTCAGGATGATGAGGACGGAAATGCCCATGCCGACGCCGTTGGAGATGCTGGTGGTGATGGCCATGGTGGAGCACATACCGAGGACCTGCACCAGAACGGGGTTTTGATAGATAAGACCGTCTTTGAGCTGTTTCTTAAAATTCATTGATCTCGTCCCCCTTTCTTAAGCCATCGCTTCAATGGCTTCCGCGGCGGCCAGAGCGGCGTTCGCGCCCTTGGTGATGCCCTTGGTGGTCACGGTCGCGCCGGAAACGGCGTCGATGTTGGTCTTGACGACGAGCGAGCCTGCGCCGGACTTGCCGACGAACTGATCGAGCGCGCCGGTGCCGGCGGTGGTCGCCTCGTTGGCGATGACCTTGGTGCCGATGCCGCTCGTTTCGGAGGCGTCGACCACGGAGATGCCCGTGATGGCCAGGTCGGAGTCCACGCCGACGATCATTTCGATGTCGCCCTGCGAGCCGCCGGCAACGATCTTGAACGCATAGCCGGCGTCCTCGCCGTTGATAACGACGCGGTACGCCTCGGTGAGCTTGCCGCTCTGCGCCTTGGCGGCGTCGATAACGGGCTGCGGGATCTCCTCGACGGGCGGGAACTCGCAGTCGGGCGAGCTGACGACCGCCGCGAGAGCGGCCTCGGTGTTCGCCTTGTTGATGGCTGCGATCTTGTCCTCGGTGAGCGCGTTGGTCGCGCCGAGCAGCGCCGCGACGACCAGAGAAATGGCGGTCAGCGTGCCGGCGACCTTGAGAATGAATTTACCTTCGATCTTCATTATTTTGCCGCCTCCTTCTTGGCTTTCTTGTCAACGCCGAAGCGGGTGGGCTTGGTGTATTTGTCGATGATCCAGGTGCAGCAGTTCATGATCAGGATGGAGTAGCACACGCCCTCGGGATAGGAGCCGAAGTAGCGGATGAACACCGTGATCAGGCCGCAGCCGAGACCGAAAATGAGCTGGCCCTTCTTGGTGACGGGGGAGGTCACATAGTCGGTCGCCATGAAGAAGGCGCCGAGGAACAGACCGCCGCCGAGCACGTTGTAGAGCATGAAGGTCATGGGGTCGTTGCCGCGCGGGAACAGGAAGGTGACGACCGCGACGGTGGCGATGTAGGCGACCGGAGTCTGCCAGGAGATGACCTTGCGGACGATGAGGTAAACGCCGCCGATGAGCAGCATCAGCGCGGAGACCTCACCGGCGGAGCCGCTGATGAAGCCGATGGCCATATCCTTGATGGGATAGGCGGCAGTCAGAGCCTCCATGTCGCCGGCCTTGAGCAGAGCCATCGGGGTCGCGCCGGTGGCGGCGTCGACCTTGCTCCAGCTGGTCATGGCGGAGGCGTAGCACGCGACGAGCGCGGCACGCGCGGCGAGCGCGGGGTTGAGGAAGTTCTTGCCCAGGCCGCCGTAGAGCTGCTTGACGACGAAGATGGCGAAGAAATTGCCGACCACGAGCATCCACACGGGAAGCTCCGGCGGGCAGACCATGCTCAGCAGCAGGCCCGTGACGGCGGCGGACAGGTCGCCGATCATCTGGGGCTTGTGCAGCAGCTTGCGGTAGAGCCACTCAAAGAAGATGGCGGAGGCGACGGAAACGACCGCGGAGATCGCCACGCGGACGCCGAAGTGCCACACGCCGAAGAGCAGGGCGGGCATCAGGGCGATGATGACGTCGAGCATCAGCCCGCGCGTATCCTCGCCGCTGCGGATGTGGGGGTTGGAGGAAGCTCTGAGCTTCAGATTCTTGTAATCAGTCATTTCTCTTATGCCTCCTTCTTCGCAGCCTCGGCAGCCTTGGCGGCCTCAGCGGCGGCTTTTCTCTTGGCGGCAGCGTCCTTGACCTTCTGCTTGCCGGTCTTGAAGGTCTGCGTCAGGTGCAGACGGCCCGGGCAGATGTAGGCGCAGGCGCCGCATTCCATGCAGTCCATGATGTTGGCAGCCTCCAGCTCCTCGATCATGCCCTTCTGCTCATACATATACATATAGAGGGGCTCGAGATGCACGGGGCAGGCCTCCACGCAGCGGCCGCAGCGGATGCAGGTGGGGTTCTCAACGGTCTTGTCCTCGTCGGCGGCGAAGGCGAGCATCGCGCCGGTGCCCTTGGCGACGGGGATATCGCAGGTGTACTGCGCCATACCCATCATCGGGCCGCCCGCGATGATCTTGAAGGTCTCTTCCTTCAGACCGCCGCAGTAATCAAACAGGCAGGAAACGGGGGTGCCGATGGGGCACTCGACGTTCTTCGGCTCGATGACGCCGGAGCCGGACACGGTGACGACCTTGCTCACAACGGGCATACCGGTCGTGATGGCGCGGAAGATGGCGATGGTCGTGTTGATGTTGAACACGGCGCAGCCGATGGCGCTGGGCAGGCCGCCGGGAGGCACCTGCTTGCCGGTGATGGCCTGGCAGAGCTGCTTTTCACCGCCCTGCGGGTAACGGCAGTGCAGAGGCACGACGATGACGGGCGCCTTGGTCTCCGCAATGACCCTGTTGAGCGCGTCGATGCCGTTCTTCTTGTTGTCCTCCACGCCGATGATGGCCTTATCCACGCCGAACATCTTGACGAGATAGCTCGCGCCGCCGATGATCTCCTCGGTGCGCTCGAGCATCGCGCGATGGTCGCCGGTGATGTAGGGCTCGCACTCCGCGCCGTTGATGATCACGGTCGTGACCTGACCGATGCCGCCGGAGATCTTGACGTGGGTGGGGAACGTCGCGCCGCCCATACCGACGATACCGGCGTTCTTGACGATCTCGATCATCTCCTCCGTGGTTAGGGCGTTCGGGTCGGCAGGAGCCTTGACCTCTTCGCTGACGGTGTTCTGATAATCGTTCTCGATCACGACGGAGGTCATGTTGCCGCCCATGGAATACGGGCGCGGCTCGATCGCGACCACCTTGCCGGAAACGCTGGCATGGATGGGAGCGCCGAGACCCTTGAACTCGCCGATCTTCTGACCGACCTTCACATAGTCACCGACAGACACGATGGGGGTACACGGTGCACCGAAGTGCATCGACATGGGAATGACCACCTGAGCGGGCGGGGGAGAGAGCTGCTCGATGGCCTTCTCATTCGTTGCGGCCTTCATGTCGTTGGGATGAACGCCGCCAAAGAAAGCTTGTGCCATTGTCTTCACCTCATCTTTTACTGCTTGGAGCAATGCGCACACTACTCCATAATCGTTGAGATTATACATCAACTGCAAAGCGTTGTCCAGTCATAACTTTTCGCCAAAACGCATATTTTCTGGCAATTTATCGAATTTTGTTGAATTTTTACGCTTCCTGTATGCGAAGCGGCTTCCGATTTTGCCGTTTCCGCCGAACCATGCTATGTCCCCGCGCCGCCGGCTATGCCCGCTTGACGCGCCGGAGAGCGGGTGTTATACTTTTTCCACAAAGGATAAGGAGGACCGTATTATGCCCATCCGTCAGCTCGACCGCGCCGCGATCAGGCGTGAGGCCAGAGAACTGATCCGCACGGCGAGGGTCTCGCCCATCAAATTCACACTGCTGTTTCTTGCCGTCTCGCTTGCCTTGAGCCTGCTCGACACGGCACTCACGAGCCTGACCGGCCGCATCGTCGGCGTGGCCTTTGTGTCCATTTCCTTCGTCGGCATCCTCATCAATCTGCTCTCGCAGGTGCTCGCCGCGGGCTATGACTGCTACTGTCTCGGCGTCCACCGCCGCGAGGAGATGCCCTACGAAAGCCTGTTCGACGGCTTCACCTTTGCCGGCAAGGTTATCGCCCTGTACATCGTCAAGGGCATCTTCATTGCCCTGTGGTCGATGCTTTTCGTGATCCCCGGCATCATCGCCGCTTTTCGCTACTCCTTCGCCCTGTGGAACCTCTGTCAGGACCCCTCCCTTGGCGTGATGGAGGCTCTTGCCCGCAGCAAGCAGCAGACGATCGGCTACAAGGGCCAGCTTTTCGGCCTGCATTTGAGCTTCATCGGCTGGTATCTCATCGTTTTTGTGATCGTCGGCATCTACGAAGGCGTGATCCTCACGCTCCTGCCGGACAGCTTTCTCGGCATCATGCTCGGCTCGCTGATCCTCACGGTGCTCACCGGACTGGCGAACATTTATTTCACGCCCTATTCCTCCCTCTCCGTCTGCGGGTTCTACCTGCGCGCCACCGCGCCGGAGGAGCCGCCGTGGCAGGATCGCAGCAGCTGCACGCCGGAGTTCTAAAAAAACATTTACAAGCTGTATAAAACCTGCTATACTCTACGAGCTGTAATTGCAATCTGTAGAAATGAGGAAGAAAAACGCGCATGAACGCTGATTTTTCGCGCACCTTGGCCCTGCTGCGGCAGGAGAAAGAGATCTCCCAGCGCAAGGCGGCTGCCGACCTCGGCATCTCGCAGGCGCTTTTGAGCCACTATGAAAACGGCGTCCGCGAGCCGGGCCTTGCCTTTGTAAAGAAGGCGTGCGACTATTATCACGTCTCCGCGGACTATCTGCTCGGCCGCACGCTCGACCGCGACGGCGGCATGATCGACTCCGACGAGTTGTACGACTCGAGCGACGAGAAGGGCACCCTGCGCGGCAGCATCGCCGCCACGCTGCAGAAGAAGCTGCTGGTGAACACCGTCAATCTGCTCTTCGAGCTGCTCGGCAAGACGAATTGCCGCGAGGCCGTCACCGCGGCGGGACAGTATCTCGGCGCGGCCATCTATCCGCTCTACCGCGCGCTGCACCGCGCCTCGGGCGGGAAGGACGCCTTCTTCGCGCTCGACGCGGCCGCCTTCTCCGCCGGTGCGAGCGACGCCGCGATGCTGCAAAGCCGTGCGCTCTACCGCCTTGCGCTCGAGCGGCACGCTGCCGAGGACGGCGCGTTCCCCGCGATGGATGCCGAGACGCTGACCGGCAGCTACCCCGGCCTTGCGCAGAGCATGACGCAGGTGCTGCACGCCGCCGACGAGCAGGCTAATAAATGGATCGCTCAGATGCCATCTTCCCATTAACACCATGCAGGAGCAACCGCTATGAACGAAAAGAACATCCGTAACTTCAGCATCATCGCGCACATCGACCACGGCAAGTCCACGCTGGCGGATCGCCTGCTGGAGAAGTGCAACGCCGTCTCTGCGCGCGAGATGGAGGATCAGATCCTCGACAATATGGACCTTGAACGCGAGCGCGGCATCACCATCAAGGCCCGCGCCGTCACCTTTGACTACACCGCGCAGGACGGGCAGGTCTACACGCTCAACCTCATCGACACCCCGGG
>DJRC01000040.1:10140-24615 GCA_002437735.1 Oscillospiraceae bacterium UBA6370
CATGTGGACTTCAACTACGAGGTCTCGCGCTCTCTCGCCGCCTGCGAGGGCGCGCTGCTCATCGTGGACGCCTCGCAGGGCATCGAGGCGCAGACACTCGCGAATACTTATCTTGCGATGGAGCACGATCTGGAGATTCGCCCCGTCATCAACAAGATCGACCTGCCCGCCGCCGACCCCAAGCGCGTGAAGGAGGAGATCGAGAACATTCTCGCCATCCCCGCCGAGGACGCGCCGGAAATTTCCGCCAAGCTCGGCATCAACATCGATGCGGTGCTTGAGGACATCGTCCACAATCTTCCCGCGCCCAAGGGCGACCCGAACGCCCCGCTCAAGGCGCTGATCTTCGACAGCTATTATGACGCCTACCGCGGCGTGATCGTCTATATGCGCCTCAAGGACGGCGTCATCAGGCCCGGCATGGAGATCAAAATGATGGCGACCGGCGCGACCTTCAAGGTGCTCGAGTGCGGCCTGATGCGCCCGCTGGGGCTTGAGCCGGCAAAGCAGCTTGAGGCCGGTCAGGTCGGCTACTTCACCGCCAGCATCAAGGACGTCCACGAAACGCAGATCGGCGACACCGTGACCGGCGCGGAGAACCCCGCAAGCGAGCCGCTGCCCGGCTACCGCAAGGTGCGCTCGATGGTTTACTGCGGCATCTACACCGAGGACGGCAGCAAGTACCCCGACCTGCGCGACGCGCTGGAAAAGCTCCAGCTCAACGACGCCAGCCTGACTTTCGAGCCGGAAAGCTCCGCCGCCCTCGGCTTTGGCTTCCGCTGCGGCTTCCTCGGGATGCTGCACATGGAGGTCATTCAGGAGCGGCTGGAGCGCGAATTCGACCTCGACCTCGTCACCACGCTGCCGAGCGTCATTTACGAGGTCTACAAGACCGACGGCACGATGGTGCGCGTGGACAATCCGCACAACTATCCCGACCCGAGCGTCATCGAGCACGCGGAGGAGCCCTACGTCAAGGTCACCATCGTTACGCCGCCCGACTACGTCGGCAACATCATGCCGATGTGTCAGGAGCGCCGCGGCGAGTTCAAGGATATGCAGTACCTTGATACCTACCTCGTTGAGCTGCACTATGAAATGCCGCTCAACGAGATCATCTACGATTTCTTCGACGCGCTCAAGGCCAACACCAAGGGCTACGCCTCGCTTGACTACGAGCTTTCCGGCTACCGCCGCAGCGAGCTGGTGAAGGTCGATATGCTGCTCAACGGCGATCAGGTGGACGCGCTGAGCTTCATCGCGCACAAGGATAAGGCCTACCCCCGCGCCCGCCGCCTGTGCGAAAAGCTCAAGGATAACATTCCCCGCCAGCTCTTCGAGGTTCCGGTGCAGGCCGCCATCGGCGGCCGCGTCATCGCGCGCGAGACGGTCAAGGCCATGCGCAAGGACGTGCTCGCCAAGTGCTACGGCGGCGACATCACACGCAAAAAGAAGCTGCTCGAGAAGCAGAAGGAGGGCAAAAAGAAGATGCGCAATCTCGGCACGGTGCAGGTGCCGACGGAGGCGTTCCTCGCCGTCCTCAAGCTGGACGAGTGATTTTTGCCCTCCTGCGAGCGAGAGCGAGCCGCCGCGGCAGCGGCGTGAGTTGAATGACGGCGGCGGAGCCGCCGAAAGGGCGCGGCCCTTTCGGGCAAAAAGAAGATGCGCAATCTCGGCACGGTGCAGGTGCCGACGGAGGCGTTCCTCGCCGTCCTCAAGCTGGACGAGTAAATTTACGGATTGGAGGCTTTTTCATGCTTTTGGATCATTATGTCGGCGCCATGCCCTGCTGGAAGGGCCGCGTGGACAGCGACAGCGATTACGACGCCTTCCGCTGGCACCAGTGGGTGCAGCCGCTCGATCTCAACGACGGCGGCGCGCCGTTCGGCGGGGCGCTCGGCTTTGCCTTTGTCGGCTTTTGCAGCGACAAGGGCGTGGCGCGCAACAAAGGCCGTACCGGCACGGCGCTCGCGCCGGACTTCGTGCGCGGTCAGATGTCGAACCTGCCCTGCACCTTTTCGCAGGAGGTCAAGCTCTTCGACGCGGGCGATATCGTCTGCGACGAGATCTCCCTCGAGGAGGGCCAGCGTGAGCTGGGCCTCGCGGTCGAGGAGATATTGCGCCGCGGGCTCTTCCCCATCGTGCTCGGCGGCGGCCACGAGACAACCTTCGGCCACTTTCAAGGGCAGCACAATTATCTCAAGAATAAGGGCTGCACGCCGGAGCTCGGCATCGTGAACTTCGATGCGCACTTCGACCTGCGCCCCTACGACATGGGCAATTCCTCCGGCACGATGTTCCGCCAGATGGCGGACGTGTGCAGAGCCGAGGGCACGCCGTACCACTACTTCCCCATCGGCATCCAGCAGCACAGCAACACCGTGAGCCTGTTCAAAAAGGCGCGGGAGCTGGGCGTGGACTATGTGCTCGCCAAGGAGATCCAGGGCAGCAACATGGAGTCCATTTTGGAGCGCATGGACACCTTTCTCTACCGCTGCCGCGACGCCTACATCACCGTCTGCACGGATGTGTTCTCCTCGGCGTTCGCGCCCGGCGTCAGCGCGCCGCAGTCGCTCGGACTCGATCCCGAGGTCGTGCTGCCGCTGCTCAAGCATGTTCTGCGCACGCGCAAGGTCCGCGGCTTCGACATCTGCGAGATCTCCCCGCGCTTCGACCAGGACAACACCACCGCCAACCTCGGCGCGGTCATCATCTTCGCGGTCATCAACACGCTCTGCCGCATGAACGGCCTGGAATACGCCGCCGAATAAGCGGCGGACCCGATGAAAAAAAGAGACGAAAGCATGCGCTCTCGTCTCTTTCCTTATGCCGTTTTCAGTAGAACAACGGGCCCTCGCCGCCGTCAATGTAGCGGTCGCTGCGCGAGCTGACGCGCACGAGCTTCATCGACACGGCGAACAGCGCGAGCACAAAGACAAGGAACACCCATTCGCAGTTGGGGTCCTCCATCGTGGCGATGAAATCGTAGGCGCCGTGCAGCAGCGCGGGCATCAGGACCGCCATCGTGCGGCAGCGCTTGGCCTTCACGAGGTCGCCGTCGTTGTCATAGCGCTTGGCGCGGCCGTAGTAGACGCCCATGAACACGCCGAAGCAGGCGTGGCCGGGGACTGCGGTCACGGCGCGCACGAGCGCGGTGCTTAGGCCGTACATGGCGACGTAGCCGAGATTCTCCCACAGGGCGAAGCCGAGCGAGACGAACACGGCGTACACCACGCCGTCGAACTGGCAGTTGAAGGCGTCGGAGCGCCATGTCCGGCGGCGGAGCAGGATATACTTTGCGCCCTCCTCGGAAAAGGCGACGATGACAAAGTACATGATGACGTTGTAGGGCAGGGAGTTTTCCGCATAGACGCTCCCGAGCAGGGCCGAGCCGAGCTCCTCGAGCACCATCGCGATGACCGTGGCGAACACGCCGCGCAGGATCAGCGAGAGCAGCAGCCCCGACGGCTCCGGCTCCAGACGGTCGGCCTGATAGACCTTGATGAGCAGAAAGACCGCCGGTACGACCGCCGCGGCGATCAGAATGGGATTCATGTAAAGAAGAAACATACGGCACCTCGTAAGTATTTGCTTTGCGAGCATGATACTCTTTTTTTCGCCGCTTGGCAACGTCCGCGCGAAAAATTTTCGACGCGGCTTGCCGCGCCGCGGCAAAACGGATATAATAGGAGCAAGAATTTTCCCGACCAAAGGAGGCCGACCATGCCGCAGCTTTTATTTGTGGACGCCTGCGTGCGGGGCGCGGAGTCCCGCTCCCGCGCGCTCGCCGAACGCTTTTTATCGTCCTACGCCGCCGCGCACCCGGACGTTGCGATCCTTCGCCGCGACCTCATGCGCGACCGTCTCGAGCCGCAGTACCCCGAGGTGCTGGCCCGCCGTGACGCGCTCGCCGCAGCGGGGAAGCTCGACGATCCGCTGTTCGCCGACGCATGGCAGTTTGCCCGCGCGGACCGTATCGTGCTCGCCGCGCCGTTCTGGGAGCTATCCTTCCCTGCCATTCTGAAAATTTACCTTGAGCGCGTTTCCATGCGCGACATCACCTTCGGCTACGAGGAAAGCGGGCTTGTCGGCCGCTGCCGCGCGGAGAGGCTGCTGCTCGTCACCACGCGCGGCGGGGATTACTCCCTGCCGGAGACGGAATGGATGGAGATGGGCGCGCGCCAGCTCAAGGCGCTGTGCGCCATGTTCGGCATCCCGAAATTTGAGCTGCTCTGCGCCGAGGGACTGGACGACGAGCGCGTGGACGCACAAGCGCGGATGGACGACGCCCTTGCCTGCGCCGACGCGTTGGGCAAGACCTTTTGACGCGAAAGAGGAGAAAGCTGCGGCTTTCTCCTCTTCCCTTTTACAGCTCCAGCGAAAGCTGCTCGCGCTCAAGCCCGCTCGGGTCGATGCCGAACTCGCTCGGCAGAAAGCGCGGGCAGACGTTTTCCGAGGTGCAGATGACCGATGCGGCCAACCGTGTGCCGATCTCGCAGGCCTCCGCCATCGTCTTGCCGTAGGTCAGGCCGATGGTCACGCCCGCGAAGAAGGCGTCGCCCGCGCCGGTAGTGTCCTTTACATCTACTTTCTTGGCGGGGCACCAGCCCTCCTCGCCGTCGTTTGTGGCGTACACCGCGCCCTGCGCGCCCATCGTCACCACCATACGCGGGATCTGTGCGCTGCGGATGCGCACGGCGAGGAGCTTCTGCATCTCCTGCGGCGTTTTGTCGTCATAATCCTCGGAGAAGAGGATGCCTGCCTCTTGCTGGTTGCAGACGAAGCAGTGCGTCGAGCGGAAGAAGTCGCGCCGCTCCACCGCGATGCTCATGTTCGACACCACCGCGTACACCGGCTTGTGATATTTCTCGGCAAGGGCAAAGACCTTCTTCACGATCTCCTTATCCATGTCGATCTCAAAGGCGATGCTGTCGGCGCGGGAAACGATCTCGTCGCCCTGCTCCTCTAAAATGCTCAGGATCGGACGGAGGTCGGGACGCTTGGAGATGGCCGCCACCACGTCGCCGCCGTTGTCGAAGATGGCGAGCCAGGTGCCCATGCCGTCCTTCGTCACGCGGATGTAGTCCGTGTTGACCTTATGCGCCTTGAGCTTGCGCACCACATCCGCGCCCGCGCCGGTGTCGTCCACCAGACCGATGAAGGTCGGCTGCAGCTCGACGTTGGCAATGTCCTCCACGATGTTGCGGCTCACGCCGCCGTGCATCTGTTCCACCCGGCCGGCGTTGCGCCCGCCGGGAATGTAAACGTCCGAGGGGTAGCCCTTGATGTCTACAAAGACCGCGCCCAAAACGACAATACCCATTTCTCTTCTCTCCGTTTCGTTGGTTTCTGCTTCCATGATAGCACACTTTCCGCGGACTGCAAGCCCTTATCTTTTTTCCGCGCGTGCGGCGCGGCGGTACTCCGTCGGCAGCGCGCCGCAGGCCTTGCGGAACTCGGCGGAGAATTTGCTCGCGCTCTCGTAGCCGATGGCGGCAGCAATCTCCGCCATGCTCGCGTCTGTTTCGCGCAGCAGCTCCGCCGCGCGCTCCATGCGGTGCTCGCGGATGTGCGCGGCGATGGACTGCCCGTAAACGGTCTTGAAGACCTCCTTCATTGTGGAGGGGTTCATCAGAAAGCGGCGCGAGAGCTCGTCGATGGTGATGCGGCTGGAGAGGTCCGCAGTCAGCGCCTCGTGGACGCGGCGGATGGTTTCAAGCTGCTCGGCGCTGCACCCGTGCGCTCCCTCGAGCGCGTGCGCGTCGAGCGGCGGCAGGTGCGGGGCGGAGGCGACGTCCTCGCCCTCCTCGGGGCAGGCGATCTCCACGGTGCGCTCGATCATGCGGTGCAGCAGCTGCGCCTGCTCGCTCTCCGCGGCCTTGTAGTAGACCTCCTTGCCGTCGCGGCGGCTGACGATTAGTCCGCTCTCGCGCAGCTGGCGCAGGTGATGCGAGAGCGCGGGCGGGCTCATGCCCATCATGGCTGCGAGGTTGACCACGCACTCCTCGCAGTGGCACAAAAGCCAGAAGAGCCGCACGCGGTTCGCGTCGGAGAGCTGGCGAAAGACCAGCGCGACGGTTTGAAAATACTCGGTCCTGCGGAGGTACTCCTCCAATTCATGCAGATGCGAGGCGTCCTCGTGCTGATGGGGAAGCTCAAACGGTTTCATATTTCCGCTCCTTTTCTGGTAGTCCTGTGTGTCGAATCTCCCATTTGGCAGGACTTTTCGCCCGTTCGGCAGAGAACGCGGCGAAGTCCTTGACTTTTTCGGGTATCTTCAGTATAGTACAGCCATAAGAATTAAACAAGTGCTTAATTGTTTAAGCGACGAAAAAGAAAGGGGCATTTTGAGATGAAAAAGACCTATCCGATCGAAGTGGACTGCGCCAACTGCGCGAATTTGATGGAGGACGCCGCGAAGAAGACCGAGGGCGTCGCGGACGTGGTGGTCAACTTCATGACGCAGAAGATGACGGTGGAATTTGCCGACGGTCAAGACCCCAAGACCGTGATGAAGGCTGTCCTCAAAAACTGCAAAAAGGTCGAGGACGACTGCGAGATTTACCTGTAAAATCCTGCAAATCACACCGCCCCGGGGACTGACCTCGGGGCGGACTTCTACGGAGGGCTTTCCCATGACGAAGAAACAGAAAAAGATGCTCTATCGCATCCTGGCCGCGGCGGTGCTGTTCCTCGCGGCGAAATTGATTCCCCTGCCGGCGCTCGTTTCGGCCGTGCTCTATTTCGCGGCCTACTTGACCGTCGGCTATGACATTCTGCGCAAGGCGTGGAAGGGCATCTGCAACCGGCAGGTGTTTGACGAAAATTTCCTCATGGCGGTCGCGACCGTCGGCGCCATCGCGCTGGCGCTCTATGAAAAGAGCGGCGACTATTCCGAGGCGGTCGCCGTCATGCTCTTCTATCAGATCGGCGAACTGTTCCAGAGCTACGCGGTCGGCAAGTCCCGCCGCAGCATCACCGCGCTGATGGACATCCGCCCCGACTACGCGAACATCGAGCGCGACGGTAAGCTCGAGCAGGTCGATCCCGACGACGTCGCGGTCGGCACGGTCATTGTCGTCCAGCCGGGCGAAAAGGTGCCCATCGACGGCGTGATCGAGGACGGCGTTTCCACGCTCAACACCGCCGCGCTGACCGGCGAGAGCCTGCCGCGCGACGTGAGCGTGGGCGACGAGATCATCAGCGGCTGCATCAACATGACGGGCGTTCTGAAGGTCCGCACAACGAAGGCGTTCGGCGAATCCACGGTTTCCAAAATTCTGGAGCTGATGGAAAATTCCAGCAGCCACAAGTCCCGCTCCGAGAGCTTCATTTCCCGCTTTGCCAAGGTCTACACTCCCGCCGTGTGCTACAGCGCGCTCGCGCTCGCCATCCTGCCGCCGCTGGCGCTGACCGTCTCCGGCGCGGACGCGGACTGGGGCACCTGGGTCTACCGTGCGCTGACCTTCCTCGTCATCTCCTGCCCCTGCGCGCTCGTCATCAGTATCCCGCTCAGCTTCTTCGCCGGTCTCGGCGGCGCGGGCAAGGAGGGCGTGCTCATCAAGGGCTCCAACTACCTCGAGGCCCTCTCCCGGACCAAGACCGTCGTATTCGACAAGACCGGCACGCTCACGCAGGGCGTGTTTGAGGTCAGCGCCGTGCATCACAGCCCGATGGCGCAGGAAAAGCTGCTCGAATACGCGGCGCTTGCCGAGTGCGCGTCCTCGCACCCCATCAGCAAGAGCCTGCAAAAGGCTGCCGGCGGTGCGCTGGACCGCTCCCGCGTCACGGACATTCAGGAGCACAGCGGCCGCGGCGTGACCGCGGTGGTGGACGGCGTGACCGTCGCCGCCGGAAACGGCAAGCTCATGGAGGAGCTGGGCGTCGCGTGGCACGAGTGCCACAGCGTCGGCACCATCGTCCATATCGCGGTGAACGGCGAGTACGCGGGCCACATCGTCATCTCCGATGTGGAAAAGCCCCATTCCCGCGATGCCATCGCCGCGCTCAAGGCGGCGGGCGTCACCAAGACCGTCATGCTCACCGGCGACATTCAGAAGGTCGCGGACTATGTGGCGCGTGACCTCGGGGTGGATGAGGTCCGCGCGGAGCTGCTGCCCGCCGATAAGGTCGCGCGGGTCGAGGAACTGCTCAAGGCCGAGCCGGAGGGCGCGAAGCTCGCCTTCGTCGGCGACGGCATCAACGACGCGCCCGTGCTCTCCCGCGCGGACATCGGCATCGCCATGGGCGCGATGGGCAGCGACGCGGCCATCGAGGCCGCCGACGTGGTGCTGATGGACGACGATCCGATGAAGATCGCCAAGGCCATCAAGATCTCCCGCAAGTGCATCCGCATCGTGCATGAGAACATCGTCTTTTCCCTCGGCGTGAAGCTGCTGTGCCTGTTGCTCGTCGCCCTCGGCTTCGCCAATATGTGGATGGGCATTTTCGCCGACGTCGGCGTGATGGTCCTTGCGGTGCTCAACGCCATCCGCGCCCTGCGCGTGCACGATCTGTAAAAAGCAGTCCCCAAATAAAAATCAAACGCTCCGACCTTCGTCGGGGCGTTTGATTTTTTATACTTCATTATGCGGAGACCTGCGAAGCTTCAAGAGAAAGCTCTCTCTCTCTCTCTCTCTCTGCCGACTCCTGCGGTTTCTTGAATGCGGCTTCACATTCGCAGCGGTTGCCGCCGTTCGCCTTGGCACGGTAAAGCTGCTCGTCGGCATGATGCAGGACTTGGTCGAAGGTCCAGCTGCTGCCGTAGAAGATGCCCAGCCCGAGGCTGACGGAATAGGTCGGCATCCCGCGCCGCTCCGCGTTGGAGGAGAGGTCCTGCAGCGCGTCGTCGAGCTGTTCCCGCAGAGCAGCGGGAGCGCCGGGCTCGCGAATGAGCATCAGAAATTCGTCGCCGCCGTAGCGTCCGATGGATACAAGCCCGTTTTCGGTCTCGAAATACTGCATTCCGTGCTCGCACAGGTCACACAGGATCGCGTCGCCGACGATGTGGCCGCAGCTGTCGTTGATCTGCTTGAAATGGTCAACGTCGGCAATGGCAAAGGCGAAGCTTTCGGGCGCTTCGGTCATGTACGCCTCAAACGCGGCGATGAAGGCCTTACGGTTCATCACGCCCGTGAGCGCGTCGATGGAGCCGGCCTGCTCCAGCTCGCAGCGCTTCTGCCAGAGCCGGATGCGGACGGCGAGCGAGGAAGCATAGGAGGACAGCGCGATGCCGAGAGCCGCGACGGTCAGCAGAGCATCCTGCGCGAAGGCGTCAGCGGTTTTGCTGCTGTATGAGACGACCAGAAAGACCGCGGGATACCCGATCAGAAGCACACCGGCGATCTCGGGCGGGAGTGTGTAGTAAAGGGACATCATGACCAGTGCCAGCGGGAAGAGCGGCGCGCGCTCATCCGTCAGCACGAAGGCGTTGCGGAAGATGACCAACAGCATGATCATGGAGCCGAACAAAAGCAGCGGCAGTGCCGAGCCGTAACGTCCCTTTGGCGGCTGCTTCGTCATGGCGATGCCGACGGAAAAGATGAGCTGCGCGAGGATCGCCATGCCGATGAGGCGCCTCTGCACCAACAGTCCGGCGGGCAGAGCGACGATCAGGTATAGCGCGATGAGCGCGGCCAGATATACCCAGGTCAGGATATGCAGCGCCGCCCAGTTCTGCGCGTTGATCTCATTGATATCGTTTTGAAAAAAGGAGGATACGGTGCGGATATATCTTCTGAGCCTGCGCAGCATAGATTCCCTCCCTCTTGACTGAGATGTTGCATAATCATAGCATAATGTGCGACAAAATGCAACTAATTTTTCATTTTGCCTGCGCGTGGCGCATGGTACGAAAGAGCATCGCGGCGACAAAGCCGGTCAGCGCGCCGGTGAACACCGACACGAGCAGCAGGAACGGCAGGTAAGCGAGCGGCGCGGCTGAGCCGAGCGTGAGCATCGCGGCGGCGACCTGCCCGCAGTTGTGCGCCGCCGCGCCGCCGACGGACACGCCGTAGACCGAGAGCCGCGGCAGAGCGTGCAGCATGATCATCACCAGCATGGCGGCGAGTCCTCCGAGCAGCGAGAAAAGGAGCGCCGAGGCGTTGCCCGCGAAGAGTGAGCCGAGCAGACAGCGCACCACGAGGATGGCGAGCGCGCTCGATGCGCCGAGGGCATAGAGCGCGTAGACCGTCACGATGTTCGCAAGCCCGAGCTTCACGCCGGGCAGCGGCAACAGCGGCGGAAAAAAGGACTCCAGATAGGAGAGCGCAAGCGCCAGCGCGGCGAGCACGGAACAGGTCGTGATTGTTTTTGTTGAGAACCTCATGCCGCGCCTCCTAACCCGTCACGAGGTCATAGCCGTCGGCGGCGCCGACCAGCTCCACCACGATGCGCGCGGGCAGGCACACGATGCTCTGTCCCGCGCGGGAGACCGCGCCGGAGTGGACGCAGTCCTGCCCCGGGCAGTCGCTCTCCGTGACCGATACTGCGCCGTCTGCCGCCGTGACCGTCAGCGTATAGCCGTTATTTGTATAGGTATGCGTGCCGAACTGCGCGAGCGGGAGCCGGTCCAGCTCCTGTCCGTCGACGGAGACCACGACCGTCAGCGCGCCGCTCTGCGGCGCATGGGCAGCGAGAAACGGCCTAACCGCCAGCGCCGCGGCGAGTGCCAGCACGACGAGCACCACGAGCGCGTCATAGCGGTTGGGGCGCAGCTCAGGCGATGATGGCTTCGTAGACATAGGTCCCCTCCTCGCTCGGCTCAAAGCGTTCCGCCAGTCCCGCGGTATAGCGCACATGGCCGTCGTCGGTCACGAAGATCAGCTCGATGCGCAGATTTTTCTCCGCCGCGAGCGTATCGCGCAGCGCAAGGCTTCCCGCCTCGCCGAGCACGAAGCAGGCGGTGGAGAGCGCGTCCGCCCACGCGCCGTCGCCGCATACGACCGTCACGCTCACCAGCCCGCTCTCGGCGGGCTTTCCGGTCTTGGGGTCGATGATATGATGGTAGCGCACGCCGTTTTCCTCAAAGCCGCGCTCATAAATGCCGGAGGTCACCACGAAGGTGTCCGCCGCCGTCAGCACGCCGAGGAATTTCGATGGGTCGGCAGGGTCCTTGACCGCGACGCGCCAGTCGCTGCCGTCCGGCTTCGCACCGAGCAGCCCGACGTCGCCGCCGAGGTCGATGACCGCGCTCGTTACGCCGAGCTCTGCGAGGACGGTGCACACCGCGTCGCCCGCATAACCCTTGGCGATGCCGCCGAGGTCAAGCTGCGCGCCGCCCGAGAGGGCGACCGTATTGCCGTCCACCGACAGGTTTTCCAAGCCGACGTGCGCGAGCAGCGCGGACAGCTCCTCGTCCGACGGCACACGCGGTGCGTCGCCGGTGAAGTCCCACGCGTCCATCACGGGCGCGATGGTGGGGTCGAACGCCCCGCCCGAAAGCTCGCCGATGGTCCGCGCAATGTCCGTGAGCTGGGCAAGCTCCGCGTCCTCGACCGTGCCGTCGCGGTTGAGCGCGCTCACCGCACTTGCCTTGTCGTGGCGGTCGAGCTTTGCATCGAGCGTGCGCAGCGTTTCCTCCGCCGCGTCGAGTGCGGCAGCGGCGTTTTCGCCGTAGGCGGTCAGATTCATCACCGTGTCCATCGTGTAGACCGTGCGCGTTTCGCCCGTTTCCTGCTGCCCTCCCCCGCCGCAGGCGGTAAGAGAGAGCGCGAGCGCTGCAGTCAGCACGGCTGTCAACATACGTTTTGTCATAGCTTCCTCCGAAAAAACGAAGCGTTCGTTAGTGTGCCCGCAGGACGCGTCCCTGTGTCTCGCCGGTAAACTGCCCGTCCATGATCTCCGGTACGCCCGCGACGAACACGGCGTCCATGCCTGCGGCAAGCTGCCGCGGAGCGGTGTAGGTGCCGTTCTCGCGGATATTTTCCGGCGAGAACAGGCACAGGTCGGCGTCCGCGCCGACGGCGATGCGACCCTTGCGGGAAAGACCGAGCCGGTCGGCGGACTGCATCGTGAGCTTGTGCACGGCCTGCGGCAGTGTGAGGATTCTGCGCTCGCGGACATAGTGCGCGAGGAAGCGCGCCGCACTGCCGTACACGCGCGGGTGGCACAGCCCCTCGACGGGATAGGTTGCGTCGGAAATGGGCACGGAGAACGGCGCGCGCAAAATGGCCTCGATGTCCTCCTCTGCGGCGATGAAGTCGATCATGCCCGCCTCGCAGCGCTCGGCGGCGAGCAGGTCGAAGAGCGCGTCATAGGGGTCCTTGCCGAGCGTGTCCGCGATCTCCGCGAGAGACTTGCCCTCAAACGGCTTATACTCCTCCGTGTGCAGCGAGATCGGAACGACGTTCTCAAATCCAACGAGATGCGTGATGTTTTCAAAGTCGCTGCCCGTCTCCATGCGCTCACGCATGGCGGCGCGGGAACTCGGGTCGCGCAGCGCGGCGGTCAGCGCATCCAGTCCGCCCTTTTGAAATTCCGGCGGCAGAACGTGAATGAGCTGGGTCGAGCCGGCGGAATAGGGATACACGTCGCAGGCGACGTCCAGCCCCTCCGCACGGGCGTTTTCAAGAAGCCGCAGCATCTCCGGCACGGCGCGGTCCCAATTCCTCCGTCCGATGCCCTTGAGGTGCGAGATCTCCACGGGACAGCGCAGCTCCCGCGCGACGGTCAGCATCTCGCGCAGCGCGTCCACCACGCCGTCACCCTCCTGCCGCATGTGAACGGTGACGGGCAGCCTCCCGCCGCGCAGCGGCTCAAGCGCGCGGATCAGCCCCTCGATTGTGTAGAAGCACTCGGGCGCGTAGCCGAGGCCGAGGGATACGCCCACCGCGCCGTCCGCGAGCGAGCGCTCCACAAGGCGGTGCAGCTCTTTGTACTGCCCGTCCGTCAGCGGCGCGTCGTCAAAGCCCGCGACGAGGGCGCGGAGCGTCCCCATGCCCGCGAGCATGGCGTTGTTCACGATTTGCGGCGTCCGCTCCGCTGCGGCGAAATAGTCCGCAAGGGACGCAAAGCACAGCTCGTCCCCAAACGCGCCGGTGATGGGCGCAAGATACGCGCGCACGGCGGGAGCATGCTCCCCCGCGAGCGGCGCGAGCGACATCCCGCAGTTGCCGCCGACGAGCGTGGTCAGACCCTGCGCCAGCTCCGCCTTTCCGTATTCGGAGCGGAACAGCGCTGCGTCGGTGTGGCGGTGGATATCCAGAAAGCCGGGCGTCAGCGTGCGGCCCTGCGCGTCAAGAACGTGCGCGGCGTTGGTACCGGACAGCCGGCCGACCGCGGCGATCGTTCCGCCCTTGATGCCGACGTCGGCGGGAAAAGCGTCTGCGCCGGTGCCGTCGAGCACCTGTGCGCCGCGAATGAGCCAGTCCAGCATGGCCTTACGCCTCCGGCTCCATGACGCCGCGCTCCGTGACGTAGAGCGTGCAGCGGCGGTCATGCTCCTCGGTGGGAACGGCTTCGCTCATCAGCCGCTCGCGGCAGATGAGGCAGGTCGGGCAGGTGAGCTGCGGCAGCAGCCGGTCATAGTAGCCGCCGCCCTGTCCGAGCCGGCGGCCCCTGCGGTCGAACGACAGGCAGGGCACCACGGCAAAGTCGATGTCGGCGGGCGTGACGAGCGCGCAGTCTGCCTTCGGCTCTAAAATGCCGTACATCCCCGGCACGAGTTCGTCCATCGACGTGACCACGCACAGGTCGAGCGCGTGGCCCTCGGCGCAGCGGGGCAGGACGAGCGTCTTGCCCGCGGCAAGAGTTTCCTTCAGCAGCGGCGAGGTGTCGATCTCATGGACGGTGCCGGCAAAGGCGAACACGGTCCCTGCGGCCCTGTATTCCTCCAGCGCGAGGACGCAGCGGCAGATGGCCTCCGAGCTCTCGGCCCTGTAGACGGGATCGAGCGTCCGCTCGGTCTGGCGGATGTAGGTGCGCAGGGCTTTCTTTTCTTCGATGACGGACATGGGGTATCCCTCCGGTCAGATAAAATTTCATCCCCCTTATGGTAGCAGAAAGCGGAGGAAATAGCAAGGCGGCGAAGAAAGGAAATCCTTCCGGCGCAAACGGTTTGCAAAAGAAATTGACAGCGAAAATTTTGTTTGTTATCCTAACGTTGAGATCACGGCGCACCGCGCCGGCATGAGGAGGAAACCATCATGGCGATGTTACTCAAGGGGGCCGACGCCGCCAGGGCGTTGACCGAACAGCTGCACGAGCAGGCGGAGGAGCTGAAGAAAAACGGCACGGAGCCCTGCCTTGCCATTCTGCGCGTGGGTGCGCGCGAGGACGATCTGTCCTATGAACGCGGCGCGCTCAAGCGCTGTGAGAAGGTCGGCATCACGGTCCGTCAGGTCGTGCTGCCCGAGGACGCGGGCCAGCAGGAGCTGATGGACAACATCCGTTCGCTCAACGAGGACGAGCGCGTTCACGGCGTTCTGATGTTCCGCCCGCTGCCGAAGCACCTCAAGGCCGACCAGAACGAGATCT